>PLXB01000129.1:5473-12634 GCA_003151215.1 Ignavibacteriota bacterium | reverse complement strand
AAAGCTCATAATGAATTGCCTTTGCTTCTGCATACTGTCCTTCAAGGGCGAAGCGCGTCATGCGTGAAAATTCATTCGGCACCACATTTGATGTAACGCTGATCACGCCTCGTGCTCCGAGTGAGACTAATGGCACAGTAAGATTATCTTCACCTGAAAGAAGATGAAAGCCAATTGGTGAATTCTTGATGATCTCCATGCACTGCGCCAGATCGGCGCTTGCTTCTTTGATGGCGATGACGTTCGGAATTTCCGCGCAGCGCAGTGTGGTCTCTGCATTCATGTTCAACCCTGTCCTGCCGGGGACATTATACATCACCACAGGCAAACCGATATCGGCAGCGGCCTGAAAATGCTCGAAGAGCCCGTTCGGAGTCGGCTTATTATAATATGGCGTCACGACGAGTGCAGCATCAGCGCCAAGCTCAAATGCTTCCTGCGTCAGTGCAACTGTCGAGCGAGTGTCATTCGTACCCGTTCCGGCAATGACGAGTGCGCGCTGATCTACGTATTCGATCACAAAGCGAAAGAATTTCGTTCGCTCAGTGGCAGTGACCGTCGGATTTTCTCCCGTCGAACCAAGCGGCACGATCATCTCGACTCCGCCGGATAGCTGGTAATCGAGCAGACTTCGTGTTGCTTCATAATCTATTTCGCCGTTTGCGGCGAACGGCGTAACGATAGCCGTTCCTGTTCCGCGGATTTTTTTTGTATTCATAGCTCTCTAGCCCTCCAGTATTTCGGTAATATGCTCCTCAAATCTATAAAATCCTTTTCTTCCTGTGATCCATTCGGCCGCATGAACGGCTCCCAATGCAAATCCGCGTCGCGATTTCGCGCGATGCGTAAGCTCTATCGCATCCTCTTCGGAATCGAAACCGACGGTATGTGTGCCGGTGATCGTTCCTGAACGTATCGAACTTATCAGGATCGATTCCGGCGAAGGTGCCTCGCCTTGCTTTAACTCAGAAACAACCTTTGTCTTCGATGTGAATCCTGATAGCACAGCTTCGGAAATTCTTAATGCTGTACCGCTCGGAAAATCTTTTTTCGTGCGATGATGGGCTTCGGTGATATAGACATCATAATCAGTTACACTCAGAAGGCGCGAAGCATTTGCAACGATCTTCAGAAAAAGATTGACGCCGATCGAATAATTCGAACCGATAATGCAGCCTATCCCCGCCTCTTCGATCATCTTGCGTACTTTCGGAACATCTGCATCCCAGCCTGTCGTCCCGATCACCATCGGTATTTTCGCTTTCGTGCAAACGCGAACGTTCGTCACGACCGTATCCGGCTGAGTAAAATCTATCACGGCATCGGGAGCATGCAGCTTCAATGCTTCGGGCGAGAGCAATTTATCGATGTCAAAAATTGCCACGATCTCATGGCCGCGTGCTTTTGCCGCGGCTTCCACTTCATGTCCCATTTTGCCGTAACCGGCAAGAGCTAATTTCATAGGATGCAAAAGTACGACTGGGATTTACGGGATGAATGAGATTCCTGAGATTGTTTTAAAATATTATTATAAATAATAATCTAAGGAATCTCGTAAAATCTCATAATCCCGGTTAATGACTGAGCGCCCATACCACAATATTTGTCCCGAACCTCAATGCTTCTTCTCTCTTTTCAGGGGGATCGTCATGAACTTCCGGATCGTCCCATCCATCGGAGGGATTTGATTCGTACGTATAGTAAACACATAATCTTTTATCAATGAATAAGCCGAAGCCTTGCGGGGGCTTGCCGTCATGCTCATGAGTTTTCGGCACGCCATTCGGGAATTCGAAATGAGAATGATAGATACCATGCGAATATGGAAGCTCCANNGAAAAACCTTTTTCATTTCGCGCCGGATTGGTTTATCGAGTCCATAGTCATCATCAATATAAAGAAATCCACCGGCTTCAAGATAGGCATGCAAACGCTTCGCCTCAGCTTCGGAGAAATCGACATTTCCGTGCCCCGTCATAAAAAGAAACGGATAGTTAAAGATATCGTCACTTGCAATATCAACCCATGTGTATTCCGCATTTACTTCAATATTAGTATTTTTCTTAACAAAATTGAGCAAATTTGGCTCCTCGGTAGGCCCATTATACCAATCGCTGCCGCCGGAATATTTTAACCGGGCAATCCGAAATTGCGAAGCCGAGCGGTTCACCGTGCGCGGAGTCTGTCCGTAAAGGCTTGAAACTGCCAGGAGTAAAAGTAGTGCTGGTCGTAAAATAAATCTCATCTATCTATTACAATACGACGGGATAGGCAATTGTTCCAAATTTAGCTATCCTTCAAGTGGATTCTGCCCTACATGTCATTCTGAACGGAGTCTGTTACGACCGAAGGTCGTGGCAGACGGAGTGAAGAATGACACCAAAAACCAAGGTTAAGACACAATCCCACCCTTTTTTTTGTTCTGCATCCCAAGAAAAATATTATGGCGAAAAAAATCATCGAAATTGGGACTTCTGCGAGCAAAATCTCTACTGCAAGCACTAAAAGCAGCAAGAATGGCGTGAGCCTGCCTTTTTCGAAAGAAGAGATCATTGCTGATTACCGCATCGCCAACCAATCCCGCATTGCAAGCGTGCTCGGTCGGCGTGAAGTGCTGACGGGAAAAGCAAAGTTCGGCATTTTCGGCGACGGCAAGGAAGTAGCCCAGCTTGCCATGGCAAAGGCTTTTCAATATGGCGATTGGCGCGCCGGATATTACCGCGACCAGACATTCATGTTTGCAACAGGAACCAGCGATCTGCAGAAATTTTTCGCACAGCTTTATGCTCATGCCGATCCCAGTGCCGACCCTGCTTCTGCGGGAAGGATGATGAATGCGCATTTTTCTACCCGCAGTTTGCATGCCGATGGATCGTGGCGCGATCAGATGAAGTTAAAAAATTCATCTCCGGATTTTTCTCCGACTGCAGGGCATATGCCGCGTCTTGTCGGACTGGCGTATGCCTCGAAGCTTTACCGCGAGAATCCGCGTCTCCATGAGATGGCGCAATTTTCTGATCATGGCAATGAAGTTGCATTCGGCACGATCGGAAATGCAAGTACATCGGAGGGGCTTTTCTTTGAAGCCTTCAATGCAGCAGGTGTGTTGAAAATTCCGATGATTATTTCCGTTTGGGATGATGAATATGGTATCTCTGTTCCGGCAGAATACCAGACGACAAAAAAATCAATTTCTAAAGCACTTGCCGGTTTCGAAGCTGAGCCTGGCGGCGACGGTTACATTTTTTATATCGTTAAAGGCTGGGATTATCATGCGCTTTGCGATGCCTATTTAAGCGGCGTTCCGAAAGTGCGCGAAACGCATACCCCTGCCTTGTACCATATCACCGAGATGACACAGCCGCTTGGGCATTCGACATCAGGCTCACAGGAGCGCTATAAATCCAAAGAGCGTCTTGCATGGGAAGCAGAGTATGATTGCAATCGCAAAATGCGCGAATGGATGATCGCAAATCATGTCATCACTGAATCGGCGCTCGATGCAATCGAGAAAGAAGATAAAGAAGTCGTTGAGGAAGCAAAGAGCCGTGCCTTCGAAGCCTTCCTACATCCGATCAAGCAAGATATCGTCTATGTCGGATCGTTACTCGGAGAGCTTGCCTCTCAATGTTCGCTCGGGAATGAAGTCACTGAAATAAAAAAGGAATTGGAATCTGCATCCGAGCCGCTGAACCGCGATGTTGTATCCGGAGTGCAAAAAGCCCTTCGCCTTGCAAATATTGAGCAAGCTCCGGCAAAACGAAAACTAAAAGAGTGGCTTACTGCAAGACTTGAAAAAACAAAAGATGAATATGCTTCATGCCTTTATAGTGGCTCGGCTGGTTCTGCGCTGAAAGTAGTAGAAGTGAAACCTATTTTCAGTGATAAATCGCCATCGATCAACGGAAGTCAGATCATGGTTGCGTGTTTCGATGCTGCATTCGCTCATGATCCGCGCATCTTTGCCATCGGCGAAGATATCGGGAAGATCGGTGACGTGAATAAAGGCATGGACGGTTTGCAGGAAAAATTCGGAAAGATCAGAATTACCGATACCGGCATCCGCGAAGCAACAATTTTAGGGCAGGCTATCGGCGCAGCAATGCGGGGGTTGAAGCCGATAATCGAAATCCAATATCTTGATTATTTGCTTTATGCGATCCAGACAATGTCGGATGATCTTGCAACACTCAGGTGGCGCACAAAGGGGGGACAGAAAGCACCCGTCATTATGCGAACACGAGGACATCGGCTTGAAGGAGTCTGGCATAGCGGCTCGCCGATGGGTATGATCATCAATGCTGTTCGAGGAATATATGTGCTCGTACCACGGAACATGGTTCAGGCTGCCGGATTTTATAATACGATGCTCCGCTCAGATGATACGGGACTTATTATTGAAGTATTGAATGGTTACCGACTCAAAGAAAAATTACCCGATAATATCGGCGAATTTACTTTGCCGCTTGGTGTTCCTGAAATCCTGAAAGAAGGAAGCGATCTCACGCTCGTCACATACGGCGCTTGCTGCCGCATTGCAATGGATGCAATGAAAGAACTCGAACGCTTCGGAATTTCAGTCGAGCTTATCGACGTGCAATCTCTTTTGCCATTCGATATTAATGGACTTATTGGCAAATCACTTTCCAAGACGAATCGCATTGTCTTCCTCGACGAAGATGTACCCGGCGGAGCATCGGCATATATGATGCAGGAAGTCTTAGAAAAACAGGGCGGTTACAAATTGCTCGACTCTGCTCCTGTCACCATCACTTCCAAAGCACACCGTCCTGCTTATGGATCGGATGGCGATTACTTCTCCAAACCTAATGCGGACGATATTTTCAATACCGTTTACAAAATGATGAATGAAGCGGAACCAGGGAGATTTCCGATGTTTTGATAAGTTTTGTCTCTTTTCTCGCCTAAATTGTGTCTTATAATATTATGAAAAATAAGATCCCCTTTTCTTTTATAATCTTGTTTTTTGCCTCGATGTCTCTCGGTAAGGGAATATCGGACTATACCTCTCCGCCGAGTTTTGACTATATTCTGAGTGGATCAGTTCAAATGAAAAGCGGTTTAGCTCAAGCAGGGGCATCTGTATTCTTCGATCTTGCAGTTGCAGATACATCCTATATCGGCAGGTATTATTCTGCAACCACAACAAACGATTCCGGGCTTTTCCAAATGAGGCTGCAAATGGGTTCGGAATTTGAAACCGGAATACGAATTGTCGCTGCACTCGGACAAGATACAATGAAGGGTCCCTGGTTATTTACCCGGAATGTTTCGAGAGAGGAAAGAACCGAAACAATTACGACGAACGATTGCAATTCGCATAAGAAAATAATACCGATCGCTGAAATATATACATTCCCGGCACAGACTCTTATTCTTCCTTAATGCAATGCAAAATATGTGGCTTGGGCTGGCTTTCACTCCTNNTTCCGGAACGGGAAAACGCAGATGGACATAGACTTCGATGAGATGGGCGCGAAATAGCGCGTCGAATATCTGTTTTTGTGCGCTGGCATTATCATCTCCGTACCACCACATCCAATCACTACCTTCGGCTTTCAGAAGTGACGTATGCGCGTCATCGAAATGTGTCGAAGATTCCTTATCGGTGACAGCATAGGAGTGCAATGCTTCGGCAGCTTCTGTAAGAAAATCCCACGCCCGGTTTTTTTCGCGGTCGCCGATCCAGATCTTGAAATTTCCGCTGACCCATGATCCGGCAACAACATGTGAAAGAGGACGAATATTTTCTATACTGATCTCCTTTATTGCCTTCGAGAACGTAACCGTTTCTATTTCAGGCGTTGTCGTCAATGCCGAATAAAATTCGTTGAGAAAATATTTTCCGTTCTCATAATAATTTTCCCAACAGTTTTCCCCGTCGAGGATAACAGAAATGCAAGCCTGCTTTAATGCATCGTCACCGAATTGCTGAATAATGGAATCTCGAATACGCTTACATTCATTGACAAAATCATTCGCGGCATCGCGGGCATCCCACGAAGCATACTCGAATCCGATCTTATCGCTGAGTCCGTGATCGCGGAAAAACAGGACGATCTCTCTTCCATGCCCTGCAAATTTTCTTGGAAAGAATGTTTCCAGATTATTGTATCTTGCATCCTCAGCTGGAGATCGATTGAGGGAATTCTTCAATACCGTTTCATCGCTTGCAGTCCAAACGATGTTTTCTTCAACGAGAATTTGCAGCGCCTGATCGGAAATGCTTCCTTCGGCAGGCCACATTCCCTGCACTTTTCTTCCGAAACGCTCTTCGTATATCTCCATTGCGCGCCGCACATGTTCATAGGCATCGTTCAGACCGGAAAATCTGTTTTGCGGAAGTGTAGCATCCGGCATCGCTTCATGTGCAGCAGTCGTATCGCAGATAAGAGGCAGAATGGGATGATAATATGGTGTTGCAGATATTTCTATCTGCCCGCTCTCAAGAAGCTTAGAATGAAAGGGCAGGATACGGTCAATGATTTTTTCCTGCTCACTTAGAAAATGTATCTTTTCCTCTTCGGTAAAATTTCTTTCTTTGGCAAGCAAAGAAGTATACGGTTCTTCTTCGCGTGCGAATTCTCCCGTCCAGGCGAGCCCGTAATGAACAATAAGATCTCGCAGGTCGCCAGTGCTGAATTCTTCGCCCCGGTTTTTCTTTTCGAAAAGTTCTGAATATCTCACGGAGCGCGAGATCATCCGAGGGTAATTAGCATGGAAGCATTCAGCCAAAAGATAATTCCTCTCATTTTCTGTTAATGCACTCGTTACTTTTTTCGCAATATGCAGCAGATCGTCCTCGATACCATCCTGATATGCTTCGATCTGTTTGATAAGAATCGGAACGAGATTTATTGTCGCGCGCATCGTCGGATGGCGTTCCAGGTGTTGTACCATCTCCAAATAATCTTTGGTGGCATGCATCCTCACCCACGGTAGTACCATGCGCGGACCTGACCGGTAATCCGGTTGATGCTGATGCCACAACAATGCGAGTTTGATCGGAATCACTATTTTACTATGGAAATAACTGCCCAAAGCGAGACGCTGCCGATAACGATCCAAAGCAAAACGCCTTCGATAAGCGGCTTGATGCCGACAGAGCGTAAGGTTTTGCGCGAAAGGCCTGCTCCGATG
>PLXB01000129.1:0-5440 GCA_003151215.1 Ignavibacteriota bacterium | reverse complement strand
CAACGACGGAACTTGTATCATGAATCGCCACAGCAGCCCAAATGCCGAATTGCATCTGTGTAAGCTTCAGATATTCACCAATGATCGGAAAAATAAATAGTGCAACGGAATTCAGAATAAAAACCGTTCCTAACGCTACGGACATCTGATTCTCATCTGCTCCCACAACCGGGCCAACTGCTGCAATTGCGCTGCCGCCGCAAATCGCAGTTCCGCTGGAAATAAGGTGCGATATCTTACGATCAATCTTCAGCCACTTGCCAATGAGGTAGCCAAGTGTTAGTGTACCGAAGATCGTGGCAATTGTAAAGAGAATCCCTGATTGCCCTGCTTCCACTATATTGCCCAAATTCATTCCGAAGCCAAGCCCGACGACGGAAACTTGAAGTAATATCTTCGTTGCCTTGCTGTTATTTTTTTGATATGGATGCCCTATTGTTAAAGCGATCAGAAGCCCGAGAGCTAGCGCAATTGGAGGAGAGGCATATGGAGTGAAGCAAAAAATAAGGGCGAGAAAGAAAACTATTTGCTGTAAAAGAGCGGGTTTATTCTCTGGCATCCAGTTTTCTCGTATAAAAAAATAAGTTGTTTCTGCAAAAATACAAAGGGCAGGAAGCACATCCCGCCCTTTCGTTCAACATTCTATCTCAGATTCATTCATTCCTCTTCCACCACTCCTGATTTCGCATGCGTTGCAATGATCTTATCGGCGAATTCTTTCGGTGCGTCTTCATAATGATCGAAGCGCTGGCGATGCGAGCCTTTGCCCTGTGTAAGTGAACGGAGACGTGAGGAATAATGATGAAGCTCGGCAAGTGGCACAAGCGCTTTAATTACTTCGAATGAACCCTTCGTATCCATCCCCTGCACTTTGCCGCGGCGCGATGAAATATCGCCGAGCACATCACCCATGTATTCACCGGGCACTGTTACTTCGATCGTGTAGATCGGCTCAAGAAGCACCGGCTTGGCCGCGAGAAAACCTTCTTTGAACGCCATCTTCCCGGCGGTTTTGAAAGCATTTTCATTCGAATCGACCGGATGTTCTTTGCCGTCATAGAGAGTTACCTGCACATCGACAACCGGATAGCCTGCAAGAGGGCCTTTTCCGAGAAATTCGTGAATGCCTTTATCAACAGCCGGAATATGTTTATTGGAAACAACTCCTCCGACAATGGCATCAACAAACTCATAGCCTTCTCCGCGCTTTTTCGGGGCGACTTTGATCGCCACTTCTCCGAATTGTCCCGCGCCTCCGGATTGCTTTCTGTGACGATATCTTGTATCGGCGTTGCCCCTGATGGTTTCGCGGAATGGAATGCGCGGTTCTATGATTTCGACGTCAACCTTATATCTTTCTTTCAAACGCTTGACAATAATATCCAATTGCAATTCCCCCTGACCCTGAATAAGGATCTGATTAAGCTCGGGATCGTGAACGACAACAAAAGTGGGGTCTTCCTCATGCAATGCATGCAAGCCTATGGCGATCTTTTCTTCATCACCTTTATTCTTCGCTCGCACAGCACTTGCAATCACGGGCTCCGGAAATTGGATCGGTTTTAAAATAACGGGAAAGGATTTCGAACTGAGTGTATTATTCGTATGCGTATCCTTCAACTTCACGGCAGCAGCAATATCGCCGATGCCTGCATTTGACATTTCTTTGCGCGTCTTGCCGCACATGGTGAATATCTGTGCCATGCGTTCGGGCCGGCCATTGGATTCATTAACCAGATCGAGCCCGGGCTTCAGGTCACCATGGAACACACGGAAAAATGACAGATCTCCCAGATGTGCTTCGCTGACGGTTTTGAAAACAAAAAGTGTCGTCGCATCTTTGGGAGCTTTGCTTAAACTAATATCCTGTTTATTTTCAGGGTTGATCCCATGAACATCGGCAAGATGATCATCCGGAGCGGGAGCATTAGCGACGATAAATTCCAAAATCCGCTTTACTCCGATATTCTGATCAGCGGATGCGCAAAGGATCGGAAATAATTTACGGTGGGCCAACGATTCATGAATGCCGCCGGAGAAATGCGATTCTTCGAGTTTACCATCGTTGGAAAAAAATTCTTCCATCAAATTATCATCGCTCTCCGCTACGATCTCGACAAGTTCTTTATGCAATTGATCGGCTTTATCGGAAACATCTGAAGGAATATCCTCTTCGGTATAAGCTCCTGATCCATCGGTCTTAAAAGCGAGCATCTTCATTTTCATCACGTCGATGATCTTATTGAAACCGGCGCCCGCATTATAGGGAAATTGCACTATGGCGGCTTCGTGACCAAAATGCGATTTCAGTTCTTCAACAAGTTCATCGAATTTCGCACCGGGAGCATCAAGTTTATTGACAATAAAAATAACCGAATTCTGATCGAATGTCGAGTAATCCCATATCTGATCGGTTCCTATCTCAACTCCTGCCGGAGCATTAAGCAATATAAGTGCAGTATCGGCAACATGCAAGGCCGCACGGACTTCGCCGGTGAAATCGGCATATCCGGGCGTATCGAGCAGGTTAAGTTTCGTATTCTGATAGGTGAAGGCGAGAAGCGAAGTGTTAATGGAATGTTTGCGGGAGATCTCATCGGGGTGGTAATCGCTGAGTGTGCTGCCTTCGAGTATTGTGCCGCGGCGGTTTGTGACCCCCGCGGCAAAGGCGATGCCTTCTGCCAGTGTAGTTTTTCCGCAGCCTGCGTGTCCGGCAAGCGCAAGGTTTTTAATAGGTATGCTCATGGTTTAGGTAAGAATAATGTAACAATCACCAGTAAATAGTCAGATTTCGCAAAGAAAGTTCTCCTAAATTAATTTGACAAAGCAATAGAATCATTCCTATGCTGTGTTAGTTGTTTAACAAAATATATCTCCTTTTTAAATAATTATATTATATGGTTCGAATTGCGAAAATACTTCCTTTCTTATTTGCCTTCCTCTTGTTGTTTTCTGATTCATCCTATGCCCAACATATCGTTCCTAGTATTCAATGGGCAAAAAATTTCGGCGGCTCAGACATCGATCAAGCTTTATGTATTGAGCAGACTTCTGACAATGGTTTTATTATTGCAGGATTATCATATTCCAATGATGGCGACGTTGCCGGACATCATGGAACGACTGATTTTGCAGATTATTGGATCGTAAAACTTGATAGCAACGCTAATCTCCAATGGCAGAGATCGCTCGGAGGCGATAGTGATGATGTCGCAAACAGCATTAAGCAGACTATCGATGGCGGATATATTATAGCAGGTTATTCCAACTCAAATAATGGTGATGTTTCCGGTAATCATGGGAGATCTGATTATTGGGTAGTGAAATTAGATGACAATGGGAAGATCATCTGGCAGAAATCTTATGGCGGATCGAAAGATGATATTGCATATTCCATTATTCAAACCATAGACAGCGGGTATCTTGTGATAGGAGCGACTAATTCGAATGACGGAGATATTACATTAAATGGCAGCGATACCTTAAAACTGTCACATAGCTGGGTAGTGAAAGTCGACCGGAATGGGAAACTTCTTTGGAATAAAATATTGGGAGATTATCTTGTCGAAGATGCTTATTCGGTTAAGCAAACATCAGATAGCGGATATATCATTGCCGGTCAAGAAGATTATAGTTATTGGATTGTAAAAATTGACAGTAAAGGAAATATAATCTGGCAGAAATCGTATGGCGGCATTAATGACAATGTTGCCTATAGCATCGATCTTATTTCCGATGACGGCTTTATCGTTGCCGGTTATTCCGCTTCATCCGATGGCGTTGTTACTGGCAACCATGGTAATTCAGATTATTGGATCATCAAGCTCGATCTAAACGGGAATCTTCAATGGGAAAAATCATTTGGCGGTAGCAATGACGATGCTGCATATTCAATTAAACAAACTCTTGACCACGGCTTTATCATTGCTGGAAATACCGCTTCAAATGACGGCGATGTTACCGGCAATCATGGCGGTGACGATTACTGGGTTGTGAAGCTCGATAGCGCCGGGAATCTTCAGTGGCAAAAAACTCTCGGAGGCAGTGGCGAGGATTTTGCGCTTTCGATTATCCAGACTTCCGATAGCAGCTTTGCGGTTGCCGGCTCTTCGGATTCATTCGACGGTGATATTACCAATAATCTGGGGCATGAAGATTATTGGATCGTAAAATTAGGAACGATGGTCACAACCAATGCTGTCAGGACTAATACTTTCCCGAGCGAAGCCTTATGCTTTCCTAACCCTTTTAGTGATAGAACTGAAATTCAATTTGTCAAGGCGATAGAGTCGCCATCGGAGTTTATTCTCTACAATCTGCTTGGCGAAGAAGTACAGAGATTAAAAATTCTTTCCGGAGCGGAAAATATGATATTTACTGCCGGAAAATTAATAAAAGGAATGTACGTCTTTCACCTTCTAACAAACGGCCAAATTATCGAAGAAGGAAGGATCATCATCCAATAAAATACTTCTCACCATCTCTCATCCTTCGCTTCTCTTCGCATCAGATCTCGTGTGGCAGTACGATGATCTTTTCCTTCGAAAAGAATTTTATAGGTTTCTTCGACTATCGGCATTTCAATATTGTGGCGCTGCGCAAGAGCGCGCGCCGATTCGGTTGTCTGAACTCCTTCGGCAACCATTTTCATACCTGCGAGAACTTCCGTTAATGTCTTCCCTTTTCCGATCTCTTCACCTACCCTTCGGTTTCTTGAATGCTTGCTCAGGCATGTAACGACAAGATCACCAAGTCCTGCAATGCCTGCAAAAGTTTGCTCATCGGCTCCCAAGGCAATGCCAAGCCTGCGTATCTCGGCAAGTCCGCGGGATATGAGTGCAGCAACGGTATTATCGCCGTACCCCTCCCCTTCAATAATACCTGCACAGATGGCAATGACATTTTTCAGCGCGCCGCTAAGTTCGACTCCGATTACATCGCTTGTTGAATATACTCTGAAATGCGGAAGGAAGAATGCATCTTGCACGGTCTTCACGGCGTTCGGATCGCTTCCGGCCGCAATGACAAGTGTAGGAACTCCTCGCGCAACTTCTTCGGCATGACTCGGTCCGCTAAATGCAAGCATTCGTCCTTTATCAATACGAATAACTTCTTGCATTACTTCCGTCATCCGCATAAGCGAGTTACGTTCGATTCCTTTTGAAGCACTGACATAGAGTGCCGCGTCGTTTTTAATAAAAGAAGATAATATCATTGCAACTTCCCTCAACGATTGCGACGGGACGGCAAAGACATACATCTCTTTATCACACAGAAAATCAGGATCGTGTGTAATGACTATCCCTGCAGGGATTTTGATTCCGGGAAGATAAGTATCATTTTCCCTTTTTTTGGAAATCTTCGCGGCAAATTCTTCCGATCTCGCCCATAGTGTCACATTGTGATGTCCTTCGTGTAACAATAGCGAGATCGTTGTTCC
>PLXB01000011.1 GCA_003151215.1 Ignavibacteriota bacterium | reverse complement strand
AAGGAAATCCGAAATTATTTTGGATGAGGATTCATCTGGGACAGCAAGGAACGGCTCCGACACAAATCGGCGTTGCAACAATAAGGAAGAAATAGAAATGCACCAAATAGAATACGTAGTTTGGAAAGAAGGCGATATGTATGTATCGCATTGCCTCAATGTCGAAGTGGCATCGTGCGGGGACACACGCGAGGAAGCTATTTCCAACTTGAAGGAAGCAGTCACGCTCTATTTTGAAGATGGCGAGGGGTTGGAATTCCTGGCGGTCGATGCGGTCGAGACAGGCAAAGCCCTCGTCGATGCCTGAACGATTTTCTTCCCGCGATGTCGTGCGCGCTCTGCAAAAACTCGGATTCCACGAGCGATCTCAACGCGGTTCCCATGTGAAATATACCGATGGCTCGGGTCACACCGCCATCGTCCCTGCCAATCGCAAAGTTCTGAAGCCGGAACATTCCGAAGTATTCTGAATCAGGCCGGAATTTCTCTCGAAGAGTTTAAGACCAGACTATAGGCCAACCGTGGCATGTGGAACAACGCCGGAGACGGACGTAACTCCCTTTTATTTTGAAATAGAGGCTATGGCAAACCAGAAAATTACTCAACCACAAACTTCACGCTTGACGTGGTTCCATCCGAATGGAATAGGATTACATTATACACTCCCGCTGAAAGACCTTGCGTGGGTACCTCTGTAATCGAGTTTTTGTCATTGATCCGGTAATTTTGAACAATTCGGCCAGCTGCATCCACTACTTCGGCGGAAATAACAGAGTCGACTCCACTTAACCGAATTGGGTTCCCAATCGGCGCTGGATTAGGCCAAACCTCTACTGAAACAGATAACGGCGAAAGATGCATTTGCACTCCATCCGTGTTTTCATAGGTTACACCAATGTCCATTTCGCCATAAATTGCGTTATTATTGGCGTCTGCAAAAGCGCGATCAAGATAAGCGGTAAAGACTCCAGATCCATGCGCGGTATCAACAGCAAGAAATACAGAACGAAAAAGACCAACGTTTTCAGGTGGAGTTTGATAACTTCTATATTTATTGACGACGTTAGAATCATTAACAAGAACAACAAAAAAAGAATCGGGAACGACTATTCTTGCAATACTAACATGAGTTCTGGAACCCGTAATAATTGATTTTTTGTAAACAGTTATTTTAGCAAAGGGGTCACTCGTAAGATTGGGGACATGTTCATATACGTTGTCGTAGTCAAGAATAGTATCTTTCAGCAGTTCCAATACTATGGAATCCGAACCAAGATTATCGATGACGAAATCGACGGAACTGATAGTTCCATGATTGACAGGAAGATCGAATCGCTCTCCGTAACCATAAACTATTTCCGGGCCGACCCATGGCATATCGGTTTGCCAATCTATAACAGGTGCCATCGTGTCTGCGTAGGACAAACGAGTCTGAGCTATTGCGCTCGGAGCGAGCCCACAGATCAGCAATAGTGTCAAAATTCTTTTGGGTATATGCATTGTAGTTGATAAAACCTAAATTTATTCAAAAAAGTTTTAATCAATAAGTTTCCTGAAAATCCCTTTTAAAAATAGCAGGGATTTTCAGGGAAGCAACTATTATCCTAAAGGAATGCTATGAACATCACCAAGATGAATACAATCACTGGAACCAATATTATAATACCACCTCCACCACCGCCGCCACCTCCACCTCCATGACCGCCATTCCCGGTTCCACCTTGCGCCGATGCCGCAGCGGCGTATTCCATAGCGACTAAAACAGGATCAACATCCATCCCCGATGCTTTCTCTGCATTTCCGACTTCAAGCCCTATCACGTACCCAGCGTTATCATCTTCTATGGGCTTAGCAGCGATTGGGACTGGATCCCCTGCTCCACCGTGTCCACTGGGCCCGCCCCAAAAATGGCACGAAGAATCCGCAATGCTTAAGTATTCATAAGCTGTCGCACCGTTGCTCGTGCTCGACGCCCAGGTTATCGAATTATATTGAGATTTTAAGCTGCTGATACTGTCATTTGTTTGAGAGTAGGAAGTACATAGCCGAAGATCGGTATCTGCGTTAATTATAAAGTTTCCCTCATCGGAGGCTAAATAGCCTTGCGCTTCTAATGAATCGACTGCAACTACAAGCGTACCGTGTGTTGGTGATTGCGTTAAAGAATCAAATGCGGAATCGAAAATAACCTCTCCTCTTGTGATTTCGGCAGGCGTGTAGGGCCCCGTGGAGGATTGAAGCGAATCTGCGATAAATAAAGTTGCAAGGCTGTCTACAGCATGTTGTGAAAATTTGTTTGGATAACTGGCGTATTTCACAGTATCGTAATGCGAAAAAATGTAAAATAACTCTTCATTATGAATTAACCCCGCATCAAAGGTGGCAATCGTTGAGGGTATGATGTATGAATTTGGCTCATGGATCGGCTTAACCGAAGTATTTGTAGTCTCACTGCAACCCGCACTAAATAATGCCAATACGAATGCCAGAGGCGCGAGCGGCACTGCACATTTAAGTTTTTGAAGTATTATCATGGTTTTGTTTGGTTAAAGTTAAAAGTCAATTGCGAGGATTTCGATACAAAGTTACGGGATACCCACCCACACGCACAAGGCACAAACCACTCAAAAAGGCTTATTCTGAAAATAAGTTACGAATTGTGCAACTCTTCCACAGGTAACCCTCTTGGGCTTACATCTTTTCGTCGTTCGTATGTTGCCGATCGAGCTTCCGCCGAGTTTTTATGACCTAAATGAGTGCCTAAAGTTCACTCAGGATGTCAATGCGCTCTATCCAGAGTTTTTTGGCGCGCTTTCTGCCGAAAACCATGCACTTACCGCTCGCGAGACTCAGTTTTGCGGGCTAACCCTTCTACATTGCAATTCAGAAGAAATTACTAAGAAGTTAGCGATTTCAACTCGCGGGTTAGAATCCATGCGATCGAGATTGAAAAAGACTTTCCATATCATGAAGGGCGATAGCATCCTCGCGCATNNCCCCCCCCCAATAAAGTTCCCACTCTACCGACGTAGTGACTCCCATTTTGCTTTAGCTTGGTAGTGTAGTGTTTTCCGAGCCTGGATTCCCCCCGCTCAGGTCGAGGGCAAGCTGTTTGCGGAAATGACAAGTGTGAAGCTTTCCTCCCCTCTCGTGTGTTTGCTGGAATTCATTCATTATTCCGCATACAGAATTTGTCACTACTCATCGTCGGTTCACTCGCGCTCGATATTATAGAAACGC
>PLXB01000260.1 GCA_003151215.1 Ignavibacteriota bacterium | reverse complement strand
GTCTTAAGAAAATTCCGGCACGGCAGAGCGTACTAATTCATTTGCTTTTGCAAGCGATGGAAAAGTACCGGCATCGCTCCAATAACCTTTGAATTTTGAATATCCGAGGCGTCCGACTTTGATATACGCATTGTTGACGTCTGTGATCTCAAGTTCGTTACGTGCTGAAGGCTTCAGCCCTTTGATGATATCAAACACATCTCCGGGATAGCAATAAATTCCTGTGACGGCAAAGTGCGAAGGTGGCTGCGGCGGCTTTTCGATAATACTCGTGATCCTTTTTCCATCGACGACTGCAACACCGAAACGCTCGGCATCGGGCACTTCTTTTAAGATAATATGCGCATTGGATGGATCAGTCATAAATTCAGCGATCGTCCCGTTAATACTATCTTCGAAGATATTATCACCTAAGATAACGCACATCGGCTGACCGTTGGCAAAGCGCTCGGCAAGCGCAAGCGCCTGGGCAATGCCTCCGGCTTCATCCTGAACCCTATATGTAAGCCTGCATCCGAAATCTTTTCCCGATCCGAGCAACGAAATAAAATCTCCCATGTGTTCAGTGCCGGTAACGATAAGAATATCGGTGATGCCGGCCCCGACAAGTTTCTTCAGGGGATAAAAGATCATCGGCATATCGCCGATCGGAAGCAAATGCTTATTTGTGACTTTTGTGCAGGGATGAAGACGCGAGCCTGTACCGCCTGCAAGAATAATACCGACGCATTCTGAAGTTCCTATCATGGCCTTTTGAAGTAAGAGCGCATATAACAGCATATGGACAAAGAAGATTTTATTGTATTGCCAACTATTTTCTTTCTTATTGAGCGGAGCATATTTGACTTTTTTTGGTGTTAAGGGTCGCGGAATATCAGTAACCTAAAATATGTCTGAACCGAAAGTCTTATTAATCCATTGGAACAAAGGCAAATGGCGGGCGAAAGACCGCCCTGTCCAAGCCCTTACAGAAAACGCTTGCGAAACATGGGTGTTTGCTTTCGATGGCGATTATCTAAATACTTCTCTTGCTAAACCTTTGGATCTTCAAGGCTACGATATTATCATCGCCAATAGTGACCCTATCCATCTCGAAAAACTCTGCGCCCTTTCGGCATCAAGACCGGCTTCGAGTAAATGGGTGACGCTTCTCGAAGGCGATGCGTTGGATTATATAAAACCGCGCCCGTATATTCGTGAACTTCTCGATAGCTCCGATCTTATCAATTGTATCAATAAATATTCAGAAAGTTTTTTCAAGCAATTCACTTCCGCACCTGTCCGATACATCGGATTCCCTTATCCTGCAGAGAATATTCGTGCTCTCTCAACGCCGATAGAAATGCGAAAGAAAGAGATCTTTTTAGCACCAATGCTTTTGGCCCGTTGGCTGGAATATTTTTGCGTAAAGGATCTTGGAATACCCTATTTCGGATATGAAAAACGCCTTTCACGAAAGCTGCGAACGATCGCTCAAACACTGACCCGTTACCGAACGCTCGATCCACTCTATTTCCATTATAAAGTAAAATCGCTTTACCAGTCTCCTTCGCTCCCTGTTAGGCGCGAGCGGCCGCTCGGAGATTTTTTCAAAGAGAGTGGAAATGCTTCCGTATGGTTAGCGCTGGATCAGCGATACACTTGGGGCAGATATGTGCTCGATGCCGCGGCAATGCAGATTCCGATCGTTACAACTCGTTCAACCGGGCAGGCTGAACATTTTTTCCCCGATACGATGCTTGAAAATGAGTTTGAAATCGAAAACGCGAGGGAGCTTATTCTCAGATTATTCGGGGACAAGGAATTTTATAAGAGCGTCGCCACCGTTCCTTTAGAAAAATTCGACCATTTACGACCAGAAGTAAAGAAGAAAGAATTATTAGCTGCTTTATATTCGTGACACCGACCTATCATATCATTCTTCGCACCTGCGATCTTGTGCATTCACTGCATAACGCTCCGCGTCCTTTTCATTTGGATAAGCGAAACCTGATCAAAATTTGCTTTAAGAGCCTCTATTGTGCCATCAAGGATTATCCGCATAAGATCACTGTTTTAGGCGACAGGCTTTCCGATGAAATGCAGGATTTTTTTCGAAGCTATCCTGTCACGCTTCTCAATGAAGAACTGGGGAATGATAAATCCATCAGGCGCCAGATGGAAATCGCGTTGGAATCCGATCCGAACGATTGGATATATTTTGTCGAGGACGATTACCTTCATACTTCCGATGCATTTAAGTGGATAGACGATCTGATCACAAATCGGGAAAAATATATGTCGAAGAAAAGGCTTGCACGCCAACTCAGGTTTATACATGTCCGGTTGGATAATCGTCCGTTAGTCATCCATACTGCGGATTATCCTGACCGTTATAAGCCAAAGTATCTGCGCTTTTCTCTGATATTCCTTTCGAAATATTGCCACTGGCGTCAGGTAACTAATACTACCTTCACTTTTATGATACAAGGAAAATCTGTCCACAAGTATAAAGATATCTTGCTCAGGTCATCTATCGGTGCGGATGACGGATATTTAAGCAGGAGGCTTTTCGCCGGTTTGCGCTTCGGTAATAAAGCGCTTTGCGTTTCTCCTATTCCCGGAGTTTCTACTCATATGCACGAAGAGGTCATGACACCTCTTGTGGATTGGGAAAAGATCATTCAGGAATTTCGTGCTGAGTGAAAAAATCGCTCCGCTATTTGAAATTATAGGTCAAACTCATCCCCGATCCGGCAGGTGAGATATAGGGGGTAAATGAGAGACCTTTGTCCTTGGTTGCAATTCTGTGGATCTCAGGAACAGCAATGCCCACAGCTCCGCCAACAATAAATCCCGTCAAAATATCTGTTGGAAAATGCCTTAAAGCAATTAAGCGAAAATACCCCATCAGCATTGGCGGAATGCTTGCAAGAGCATATATTCCGATCTTATCCCAGCCATGAATATCCGGATGATAATCACAATATACTTTCGCCATAAAGTAAAGCGAGGCCGCTGCAGAAGAAGTATGACCGCTATAAAATGAATTCCGGGTATCTCCTGATCTTATGCTGTCTCGCGCTGACTGTGTCGTTGCATAGTAGGCGATCGGTCTGTATTTGTTTTGGAAACTCGGTCCGAACGGACTGAACTGAAAAATACTTGTCGTGATCACATTTGTTTCAAGCAGCATCAATGTAATATCGTCCCAGTTTTTACTGAATTGGTCACTAAAAAAAAGCGAAAAAGGTGCAATGCCGCAGACAATTTGTATTCCGACAGCCGTCCAGGTATAATCTACCGTAGGTACTTTTAAGTTCAGGGCCAACCTATCCAATGCATTGAGCGAACTTCTTCCCGAAGCAGATTGCAGGGCGTCAAATTCCTGATTTGAAATATCGGTCTTGCCGAAGTAAGGTGAAAGCCTCGCTCCCAAAAGTAATAACCCGCCGCCTCCGGAAATTGCGATACTGGTCCAGGCATTGACATAATAAACATGCCCGAAGATTCTCGACGAATCCGCATGGCTCATGGACGCTTCCTGAGCGTTTACAGATGAGTAAAGAAAAATGATAAGAAGAAAAAGTGTATATTTCATACGGTTTTTAGTTGTCGCGGAGAAGTTTACCGGGGAGTTACGATATCTATACAAAATATTGCTCTGTATAGTTTTACGATTTGTTATTTTTTATAATTCGGATTCTCAGTAGCTTTTGAAAGACTCTCTATAGACGAATTTATTATAACATCATCTGATTCAAAAAGTAAAGAAATATAAAATCGCGAAACTACATAATTATTAGGAAGTTTGGATTGCTTCGTTTACCTAAAAATCTTTGAGCAATGATATCGTTAGTAGAGCAATCAATTCAATAACTTAATCCCCTCTCATTTCGCCGATGTTGATAACTATTTAACATGTTCCTAAGATAGTGGAAAAGTAGGTGCAATTACCTCTTGCATTTTGACCTTTAATGTGCGATATTTGTAAAGCTTTTCTCCTCACTATTTTTTTACGTAGTGAGTTGAGTTGTGTTCATAGAAAGATAATGTTCCCCAGGCTGAGGTCGAGTAGATCACTCACCGAAGTTTAATCATACATACATTGCCGTATCGTACGAGAAATTACCCCTGCTTAAGGAACATTTTGCCTTCTTTGAACCAGTAAACGTTTGGTATATCAGCGCTTAGTCATTGCAGCCCCTTCCTTATAAATAGGCGCCGCTGCCATAGGTGATCTAATCATTTCATCGTTTTTATTGTTACATACATTGTATGAAAGTCAGCCGTCTCTTTACGAAAAAAGGGGTTAGTCCCTTCGATCAATTCGAATACACATTGCGTTCGAGCGTGCTCCGCAATCCTGATGGTAAGCCAATCTTTGAAATGCACGATATCGAAGTGCCGAGCAAATGGTCTCAGGTCGCTACCGATATCCTTGCCCAAAAATATTTCCGAAAAGCAGGAGTTCCGCAGCGCGATAGCAACGGCAATTTGCTGATCGGCGAAGACGGCAAGACCGTTCTGGGTGCGGAGCGTTCTATCAAGGATGTTGCGCATCGCCTTGCAGGATGCTGGCGCTCATGGGGCGAAGATCACGGCTATTTCGATACGAAGGGCGACG
>PLXB01000031.1 GCA_003151215.1 Ignavibacteriota bacterium | reverse complement strand
TATAAAATTAGTAAATCAAAATACGGCGCAACAGATAAAGATTTTAAATTCGTCGATATACCCATTCAGAATACGGATGCAACCGGACTTGAAATACCGTATGAGTGGAACCTCACAAGGCTCAACCTCGGAACCGAAGATGAAGTGGAATACTTTGTAGAAGTTTACGATAACGATGCTTACAGCGGCCCTAAAATGACAAGGAGCGATACAAGGAAGCTTATTTATCCCTCGCTCGACGCGCTGCTGAATAAAACTGAAAAGACAAAAGACGATATTGAAAACTCGCTGAAATCAGCCTACGACGACGCAATGGACCTGAAGAAGGACATGGATGAACTGAAAGAGAAGCTGGATAAGAATCCCGAAGAGCTTGGGCTTAACGACCCGAAAAAACAGCAGGAAATGCAGAACAAGATAGATAACATTCAGAACCAGTTTCAGAATACTCAGAAAAAGCTTGACGACCTGATGCAGGACCTGCAGAACAACAACCAGATATCGAAAGAGACGCTTGAAAAATATATGGAGCTTCAGAAAATGCTCCAGAGGATCGATTCTAAAGAGCTGCGCGATATGCTGAAGAAGCTCCAAGAAGCGATGAAGAATATGAATCCCGACCAGCTGAAAGAGGCGATGAAGAATTTCAAGTTTGATGAAGAGACTTTCAAGAAGTCGCTTGAAAAAACGATGGAGCTTCTTAATAAAGTCCTGAATGAACAAAAACTCGGCGACCTGACAAAGAAACTGGATGAAATTACAAAGAAACAGGACGAGGCAAAGGAACAGACAAAAAATACAGATCCTCAGGACCAGAATAAGCTTAACGACATCTCCAAAACACAGCAGCAGATTAAAGAAGAATATGAGAACTTCCAGAAGCAGCTGAAAGAGCTTAATGAAAACATGAAGAAGATGAACAACGACCAGACCGCTAAAGACATGGAGAAGATGCTGCAGGAGATGATGAAGAAACAGCTTGAGCAGAAAATGCAGAATGCTTCGCAGGACCTGCAGAACAGCAAAAACAATTCAGCGCAGGATAAACAAAACGAGCTCTCGCAGGATCTGAACCAAATGAACCAGCAAATGCAGGACATGCTTTCGAACATGATGCAAAATGAGAACTCAAAGATGAACGAGGCGATGGAGAAGATGCTGGATAAGCTGAAGGAGCTTTCCAAAAAACAAGGCGACCTGAAAGAAGAGACGAAGAATATGGATAAAAAGTCTTCTTCCGACGAATATAAAGAACAGAAAGATAAACAGGACGCTTTAACCGGGCAGCTATCAAAAACAATCGACGAGTTTATGAGCCTCTCATCGCAGATGGGGCCAAATCCTATGCTGAGCAAAAATCTTGGAGACGCATATAACGATATGGCAAAGGCGTCCGATAACCTTGATAAGAAGAACAGCAAAGACGCGAACAGTTCGCAGGGCAGCGCGAAAGAGAATCTTGATAAAGCTATAGAGAAAATGGCGAAGATGTGCCAGAACGGAAAACCCGGAAACGGAAAATCCGGAAGCAGCCTTGAACAATTATTACAGGCGCTTCAGCAGATGATACAGAAACAGCAATCGCTTAACCAGAAAATGGGCGAGATGGGAACCAACGGCAACCAGGGGAACCTGACGCAGGAACAAATGGCCGAGATGCAAAAGCTTTCAGCCGAGCAGCAGACAATTCACAAGAACATGCAGCAATTGAATGAAGAATTCAAGAAGCAGCAGGAAGAAAGCGGAAAGAAACTGCTTGGCAATTTGGATGAAGTTCAGAAAGACATGATGGAAGTTATAAAGGACCTGCAGAATAATAACATAACGCCAGAAACCAAAAAACGTCAGGAAAAAATACTCTCGCGTATGCTTGATTTCCAGCTCTCGCAGAGAGAGAAAGATTTTGAACAAAAAAGAGAATCGCGCCCGGGCAAGAACTTTGAAAGAAGCTCGCCGCCCGAAATAGTAATATCCCGCCCCAACGTTATCAACGGCGTCAACCAGGATGCGCTTGACGTGCAGAAAGAAAGCTATAGCGACGATTACGAAGCCCTCATCCAGAAATACATGGAAAAAATGAGAGTTATAAACCACTGAATAACNNAACCGCTACTTACTTCCGTATTTTTCTTATCAAACATAAATTAAAAATTCCGTAAAGAAAAATTCAAAAAGCAAAGCATCATTATGAATTTTAATGAATTGATGCAACCATAAAATCAACTTATATTTAAAAACACATTTAATAAATATTAATCAAGTGTTGTACATTTAATTTTTCAAGTTAATATGTATTTTTTTCTAATCAATAAAGATTAACAATAAAGAAATGAAAACAGCGATACTATTTTTTCTTTTATTTTCACAATACATCTTTGCACAGTCAATACTTCCTGATAATGCGGTGGGTACACACAACTCGTATGACAATCAGGGAAGAATGATAACGACAACAAACCCGGTAGTTCATAATTCCAATTATAAGCCGGTTCCGTCGGTTATTATAAGAGATAACGCGGATAGTAATATTTCTTTTATTCGTTATACCTACACGGAGCCTGCTGCAATAGGAACATATTGCGTAGAAGCCGGGAACGGAAACAGCTCAATAGTCGGTTGGTATTTGAACAACCAAAGGACATCGTGTTACGGAAATTCTAATAGCACTCCTATATGGGAACATGCATTTGCGAACATTCTTCCGTACGATTATGTAGCGGTTTCAAATAACGGCGGAGCGGTTACTTCTGGTTTCGGCCTGAATATTTTTTTATTTAACGGGACTAACGGTTCAACTACCCTGAATTTCGATCTTACAACTTTACCTGATACAGGCGTTGCCGGCCCGGTCGCGGTAACAAGCGGCGGAAACTTTCTTGTCGGCTCTACATCCAGAAACGATTCAAGCACAGTATTCGGGTTCAACAGCAGTTCTAATGTGCCTGTGTGGCGTTACAGGATCCCAACAGGAATTCAGGGAATTAAAATATCAGGGAATGATTCTCTGATAATCGTTAATACATACAGTACATTTTGGGTAATGAGAACTTATACCGGCGCAGTGTTATACTCCGGCGCAATAGGTGGAACGCAAACCAATATGGCAATCAGCGGTAACGGAAATATTATTGCGATCATTAACTACACCGGATACGTGAAAGCTTATCAATGGAACGGCGCAACGTATAATATGCTTTGGCAGCACCAGGAACCGCCAGGGACCTATTACAACTGGATGACGGCGGTTGATGTTTCGTATGATGGTAATTATATTGCCTGCGGAACGCTTAATTTTATTACCAGTTCCACTTATGACGGTAAAGTAAAATTATTCCATTCCACAAGCTCTACTCCAATCTGGACATATACCGGAATGGGAGATGAAGTGAATGCGGTATCGTTTTCAAAGAACGGAAGATTTCTTTGCGCCGGTTCATGGGGTGATTATTATACGCATACAGCAAAAAACCTGCTTGTTTTTAAAACTTCAGATATGGTAAATTTACCATTGTTTTCAACTGTTTCCCCCGGGTCATTTATGTGGTGCAGCATTTCAGATGACGGTCAAACTGTGATAGGAAGCGGAAAAGCGGTTCATGCAAGAGCGTTTGGAAATGGGGGTATTTATTACAATGTATTTATTGATTCATCCGCATCGGCATTAGTAACCGGTATTCATAACATTCAAAGCGGCGCTCCTTCAAAATTTGAGCTTTCACAGAACTATCCGAATCCATTCACACCCGTCATCGGCTCGACCGATCTGACATACACAGTACCCACCGAAGGGTCCGCAAGTTTGGTAATCTATAACCAGCTTGGTCAGGTTGTGCGTAACCTCGTCGATGGCAATGTTGATGTAGGCGTTCACACAGTACGTTGGGATGGTAAGGACAACAGTGGCAGTGAAGTTGCTGCTGGTTCGTACATCTGCAAACTCGTAACTGGTGAGCGAAATGCAACGATCAAAATGGTCGTCAGCAAATAAGCTTCGAAAGATTCTTATAAAGAAAACCCTCGCTGGGAACAGCGAGGGTTTTTATTTTATCTTCTCTTAAGATAATAGTTATATTAGATCTCGTCCGTTTTTCAGGCTGCACCAATAATGCCGCGCTTCGAGATAGCAATGAAATGAAGGATTTGCTGAATCTCGGGAAGTATAAATTCGGAGTTGGCTGCAATTGCCTTGACAGCATCGGAAACATTCAGCCCGGAATTATAGAGTAAAAAGTATGCAGATTTAATCGCGTGAATAGTATTGGGATCTTTGCCTCGTCGCTGTAACCCAATGCGATTGATACCACTGAACTTAGCGTTGCTGCCGCCAACAAGGGAGAAGGGTGGTACGTCCTTTCGCACTTTAACGCCTCCACCCACCATAGAAAGCGATCCGATCATGCAGAATTGATGTACGAGGCATCCGCCACCGAGCGTTACCCATTTCTCTACGGTTACGTGTCCTGCAAGTTGAACGACATTGGAGAGGATCACGCCCTCACCGATAAGGCAATCATGCGCGACATGAGCATAGGCCATAATGAGGCAGCCGTTACCGATGCGCGTTACACTGTCGCTTGTGCCGGCTGGAGTATCGGCATTGTGAACCGTGCCGCGATGTATGGTAGCAAATTCTCGGACAGTGCAATCGTCGCCGAGTTCGACATACGTTTTCTCTGTGCCCTTAAATTTCAGGTCCTGCGGTACGTTCGAGATTACTGCCGCATGGTGCACCTGACAGCGCTCGCCGATACGCGCGCCAGTGCCTATAAATGCGTGATGATGAATCTTTGATCCGGCTCCGATCTTCACGTCGCCCTCTACGATTGCATAAGGGCCAATCTCCACACCGTCTGCAAGCTCGGACTTTGGATCGACGATAGCGGTGGGATGTATCGTTACTGCCATTCTATTATCGAATCTTGAAACGTACAAAAGTAAGGATGATCGTTCTTTTCATCCTCATCTCTATTCACTTATCATCTCGTGGTCACACCTGCTTATCCACGATCGCTGCCATAAGCTCTGCTTCTGCTACGAGTTGGCCGTCGACCATTGCCTCACCACTCATTACGAATGTCTTTCCGCGTTTGCGGGTCATTCGTAGTTCAAAGATCAGTTGATCGCCGGGTGTGACCGGCTTTCGAAATTTGGCTTTGTCGATCGACATGAAAAAGATAAGCTTCTTTTCGGGCTCATCGACGGAATTGAGCAAAAGCATGCCACCAGTCTGTGCCATCGCTTCCAGTATGAGTACGCCGGGCATCATAGGTTTACCCGGAAAATGTCCCATGAAAAAGGGTTCATTGTACGTCACATTCTTTAGCCCCGTAATGCTCTCGTGACCTTCGGTCAAATCCATATCGAGAATGCGATCGACAAGAAGCATCGGGTAACGGTGGGGCATAATTCGCTCGATCGCCGTAATATCGAAAACAAGATTGCGGTTCGGAACCGGGTTGTATTTGCGCACGAGAGACTTCTTAGTATTCAGTCCTCTTAGCTTCCTCGCGAACTCGACGTTAGAGGCATGTCCCGGACGTGCTGCCAATATCTGTGCTTGCAATGGGGCGCCGACGAGCGCAAGATCGCCGAGTAAGTCCAATAGCTTATGACGTGCCGGTTCGTTTTTGTACCGGAGTTCTTTATTGTTCAGGACGCCGTTCGTTCCTAATATGATACTGCCACTGATACCAAGCTTTGTGCTCAGGGTTTTGATACTTTGATCGTCGAGTTCACGGTCCACAATAACGATAGCGTTGTCGAGGTTACCTCCTTTAATCAGCCCCTGATCCGAGAGCAGCTCGACCTCGTGCAGAAAACAGAACGTTCGTGCCTTGGAGAATTCAGTGACAAACTCTTTCTCGAGCGAGAAAAGACCGGTGTGCTGGCTACCCAGTGCCGGATTGTTGTAATCGACCATCACCGTCACGCGGTAGTCATTCGGAAGCGGGAGGGCTACGATTTCAACACCTTTGGCTTCGTTCGAGTAGGATACCGTTTCATCGACAACGAGATACTCGCGCGATGCTTTCTGGTCCACGAAACCAGCTCGAAGCAATGCCTCGACATATGGCTCTGCGCTGCCATCTCCGATGGGGGGCTCGTTGGCAGTTAGTTCGATTCGGACATTATCAACTTCCAGCCCTACAACAGAAGCAAGGACGTGCTCGACAGTATGAACACTCGCGCCTTTATTAGATAATGTTGTGCCGCGCGATATATCGCTTACGAAGTCAACGATGGCGGGAATTTCCGGTGAATCAGGCAAGTCCTTCCGCACGAAACGTATGCCGTAGCCTTCCGGGGCGGGATGAAATTCGATTGTGCTGCTATTTCCCGTGTGTAGCCCGATTCCTTCGAACTGGGAAATGTTCGCTACAGTCCTTTGTGTAGAGCGCATTCTATTGGATGCTCAATTCCTAATAAATAACCCTTCCTATACAGAACGCATTCTGTTTTTGAAAGATGAATGGCAAATCCGATTAAAATTTGGCCGATTATATAGTGTGTGCGCGTTTAAAATTCATTAAAGTAGCACCTGTTTTCCACTTGAATATACCGGTTGTGGAAAAATTGGCTTACAATCCTTCACTGAGCAGATTTATGGGAGGATATAATGTTTAAAAAAAACAGACTTACACTACATTAAACATTAAATAACAGAGAATAATTTCCAAAAATGTAGTTGAAGATCTCTGGCTTTCAAGCAGAGACTCATTTCGGCTCCATTGTCGAGACGAAGGACTTTTGCCTTCAGGCCAGCATTGCGCTCACGTTAATTTTTACTCCGCTGAGTGCTCGTGAAACGGGGCAGCCGGACTTAGTCCCCTCCGCAATTTGCTGAAATTTGGCATCGTCGATGCCGGGCACGCTCGCTTTTACATCCAAATCCATGGATTCAACCGTCCATTTGCCGGAGTCTTTGCTGAAATTTGCTTTGGCGGTAGTGCTTATTTGTTGAGCTTCAAATCCCGCATTCCCCAGGTCGGCGCTAAGCGCCATCGAGTAGCATCCGGCAAGTGCCGAAGCAAGAAGCTCTTCGGGATTTGATCCTTTGCCATCTTCCATACGCGAGCTGAAGCTGAATGGGTATTTTTGCGCCCCATTGCCTAAAACCATTTCGCCTTTACCCTCTTTGAGAGTCCCATTCCATTGCGCGGTTGCGGTTCGTACTGGCATGTTTGATTTGCGGAAAATTATCGTGAGGAATTGATTCTAAATTATTTCGGAAATAATTTACGCCCTCCTCAAAAAGAGAAGGATATATTTTTCAATGCAAATTTACGGAGAAAATCGCACGAGGCCGTGCATCGCATTTGCAAAATAATGGCCGAACCTAAAGTCCTGGCGTGAGAGGTACAATCGTTTGGTGGCGCATAAGCTTTGCCTCAGAGATAAAGATTACATTCTCGGCAATATTTGTGGCATGGTCGGCGAGACGTTCGATATGTCTTAGAAGTGCCATAAGATGTGCGGCCGGTTCGATCATTATGGGATCGGCCTTCATGACATTGATCAAATTGTAGAATGTCTCGCGGTTGAGTTCATCCACTTTGTCTTCCTTTTGGAAGACGAGACGCGCGTGGGTGCCGTCGTTATGAATAAACGCATTGATCACGTCTGTCAGCATTTGTCTGGCCATTGAGATCATCTCAAATGCACCTACTTGCTCTGCCAGGGCTGAATGCCCTTCGAGTGCTTCGACGCGCTCGGCGATGTTAACCGCAATGTCGCCAATACGTTCAAAATCGCCATTCATGCGCATGGCGGCAAGTAATAAGCGCAAGTCAACCGCAACAGGCTGCGTCAGAGCAAAAATGCGCTGACATTGTCCATCGATTGTAAGGTCGAGTTCATTGACGCGTGCTTCGCGTTTGATGACAAACTTTGCAAGCTCTTCATTCGAATCTTCGAGTGCTCGGATTGCCGTTTCGATCTGCTCGTCTACGAGCGAACCCATACGTATAAGGAGCGAGCGAAGAGTTTCCAGTTCATCTTCAAAATGCCGGTGCATACGACGTGTAGAAAGTAAGTAAGGCGTATTATTCGTAAAAGTATCCAAAATGGTTAACCAAAGCGACCAGTGATATAATCTTCGGTCTGTTTCTTTTTCGGATTCGTAAAAATGTCTCGTGTATCGCCCACCTCGATTAATTCACCCATATAAAAGAATGCGGTGACATCGCTAACACGAGCTGCCTGCTGCATGTTATGCGTAACGATAATAATGGTGTACATCCGCTTCAATTCGAAGATCAGCTCTTCGACTTTCGCAGTGCTGATCGGGTCCAGCGCGCTTGCAGGCTCATCCATGAGCAGGACTTCGGGTTCGACTGCAAGCGCTCGCGCAATACACAGCCGTTGTTGCTGACCTCCGGAAAGCCCGAGGGCACTCTGATGCAGCCGATCTTTTACTTCCTCCCAAATAGCCGCTTGCTGTAAGCTCTTTTCAACGATCTCGTTCAGATGTGCTTTGTTTCGCTGGCCCATAATTTTAGGTCCATACGCGACATTCTCCCATATCGACTTTGGAAACGGATTCGATTTCTGGAACACCATTCCAACGCGTTTGCGAAGTTCAACGACGTCCAGGTTCTTTTGATAAATATTGATACCGTCAATATGAACTTCGCCGTTAATTTTTACTCCTGCGATGAGATCATTCATGCGATTGAGCGTTCGAAGATAGGTCGACTTACCACAACCGGAAGGCCCAATAAAGGCAGTGACCTGACGTTCCCCGATGTCAAGGCAAATACTTTTAAGCGCCTGTTTCGGACCGTAGAACAAATCGAGATCTCGTGTCTTCACTTTGACAGGATTTTCAGACAGCGATTCGTTATTGTTGCGAGCCGTCATTGTATCCTTAGGAGCGAGTATACTGTTTTCTTTACGTGTACGCTCTTCGGGTCGTTCCATAGTTACGGACATATGATCGAGATTATATTATATATAATAGAAACGTTCAGCCAGATCGATTAATCGGTGAAGCTTTCGTTAAGCCTTTGTTACGTAATTATTACGCAATTTTTCCTGCCCGTAACCAGAAGATTAACAAATCGTCAACCGGTGGAATTGGAAGCACTTAGCAGTAGTATGACCTGTTTCGGAGTGAGATAATTGTGAAAAGGGGTTATAATGACGGTATTCCTGACTCTTTTTCATAATTCACGTTCATAATCATCATTGCCGAAATGGCTAAGACGATCCTTATAGCAGACGACGAGCAGGATATACGCGATCTTATCGCCTACAACCTCACACGTGAAGGGTTCACGGTAGAAACTGTAGCAAATGGGAAAGAGGCGCTGGCAAAACTGGAGAAAACTCCGGTCTCGCTTGTGATTCTTGATATCATGATGCCCGAAATGGATGGGTTCGAGGCATGTCGTGCTATCCGTGCGAACTCGGCTACCGTTAATATTCCCGTCCTCTTTTTGACAGCCCGTTCCGCCGAAGTAGATCAAATCGTCTCGCTCGAACTTGGCGCGGACGATTACGTACAAAAGCCGGTGTCTCCTCGTGTTCTGGTGGCACGTGTGAAATCCCTTCTGCGACGGTTCGATCGNNNCGTGAAGTGCTGCTCGACGAGATCTGGGGGCGTGATACATACGTTGTAGAGCGCACCGTCGACGTCCATATATTCAAGATCCGTGAAAAACTTGGCAATTACGGGACGAGAATCGAGACGGTCAAAGGAGTTGGTTATCGCTATGTCGTAGATTGAAATCCAAACATTGAATGCGTTCACTCCAGCGAGAAGTCACATACTTTCCCATCGTTCTCGTTCTTGCTGTCCTACTTATCGTGAATGTGCTCGTGTGGGCGACCTCCGAAATATGGATTAATTCCATTGCTCTCACCTCGGCTATTCTCTTTGGCATCGCGATCGTTTTATCCGTGTGGCACGCTTCGCGCACCGTTCGACCGATTCACAAACTTATTCCGATCGTTGCAGATGGACGGCTACAAGTTGCGACGAATCATAGTAAGGGTTTGCCCAGCGAACTGACCGAGCTACAAACGGCTATCGAACAGATTGCGGAGAAACAGCAACACGATCTCGAAGCTCGTCAGAAACTCGAGCGCGTCCGCTCGGAATTTCTCGGTAATGTTTCGCACGAATTGCGCACGCCGATTTTCGCTGTGCAAGGATTTATCGAAACTCTGCTCGATGGCGCCATAGATGACCCTCACGTGAATCGCGATTTCCTGGAGCGCGCTCGTGTGCAAGCTGAACGATTGAATAATTTGCTGAACGATCTTATCGACATATCACGCATCGAGTCCGGCGAGATGCGTATGAGCTTTCGAGCATTCGATATCCAACCGTTTCTGCGCGAGTTTACTAATGAGATGCAGCCACTGGCGCGGTCGAAGGACATTGAATTATACTTCACTGGCAACGTACTTCCACATCATGAAGTAAATGTATATGCCGATAAAGAACGGATAAAACAAGTGCTCATTAATCTTGTCGATAATGCGATTAAATATTCCGAGAATGGGACGGCGATCAAGATTGAACTACTCAATAGCGAACCGGATGGGCGACAAGCAACGGTGCGAATTGTGGATAATGGCATCGGTATTCCTGCCGACCATCTCCCACGGCTCTTTGAACGGTTTTATCGAGTTGATAGAGGGCGTGCTCGCTCATCTCCCGGCGGCACAGGTCTCGGGCTTGCAATTGTAAAGCACATTATAGAAGCCCACCGTGGCCGCATTAGTGTTACAAGCGAGTTTGGACATGGAAGTACATTCCAGATTACACTACAAAAGGAGCCATTCGGCAGTCACAGCCTTTAGCGTCCCGAAGCTGAACGGTCCGCCATGTGAATGTGGTTAATGAAGTTGGCAACCAAGCGGTGGCTCAATATCTTCATGAGTGTCATCCTGAACACCCGCGGGGCGAAGGTTGCGACCATAGGAGCAAGACTAACAGGCGTAGCGAAGCGGAGCCTTGTGTAGTGAAGGATCTGAGGCTCCTATCTACCACGCACGTTCAGATCCTTCGCTGCGCAGATTT
>PLXB01000221.1 GCA_003151215.1 Ignavibacteriota bacterium | reverse complement strand
CACATCTCCGACAATGTCACGGTTTAAGATGTAACTTGAATCCCCTACAATAAAAGCATCAGAGGTATCCATTGCCACTCCATGAAACGAAAATTTATGTGTCGTCGTGATTGAAAAATACCCTGATGCCCCATAATTCAATGCTTCTATGATAGTACCCCCGTCACCGACAGCATACATATTCGGTTTTCCGCCGTTCGCGATCGCATTAATATTATTCGCACCGGACTTTGTTTGTTTTGTCCATGCACCTCCGCTATTCGTTGAATACAGAATAATCCCGGAATCAGCGGCTACAAATAAATTCGTCTTTGAAATATCAATGCAGGAATGGAAATTGACTTTCTGACTATATGATTGATCCGACCATGTAGCTCCGTTATCAAGAGAACGGTAGATCACTCCTCCATCTCCTGCAGCCCAAACCGTATCCTTATAAGAGCATACACCCCCCAGATTGTGAGTTACAGGATAAATAGGTGACTGGAATACACTATTATGACGACGAATCGTCGTTCCAGCATCACCTACAGCAATTCCAGAGCTATCTGCCTTTATCGCGACGCCATGTAGATCATTACCTTGCGGTATTGGATTATACCAATTCCAGGACGTCTGTGAAAAGAGATTCCCGGAGCAAAAAAACAGAATAGCAAAGATGAAGTGAATTTTCATAGGATAGTGCAGATTAAAACCCGTGATACAAAGCAGTATAATAACAACCGAAGAAAGTTTTTGTTACCGAGAAATAGAGCTGTATTTCCGGAATTGATAACCAAATGTCTTTAGACTAAATAAGGATTTCTTATTATTTTAAAAAAACCTTAAATGCTTGTCATCTGCAAATCCCCTAACTGATTATTTATATAAGAGAAAAATTTGGCATGGTTGTTGCTCAAAGTATGGATATAAGATTTTTTTTAGTGATCAGGTCCTTCCGAAACTACTACATCACTCAAGGTTTAGTAGTGTATCCCGTGGCAGGGAGCATTTGCAAAAATGCTCCGTTCCTTCTCCTTTATCAGCTTCTTACCGACTTCATTTTCCAAACTCATCACCGTTTAGTCCGATCAATTATTTAGCAAGTGATGCAGATGGTAATATGGCATGGTCAGAGAATACTTTATCCTCTCTTGCTGCTGGGAATATATGGTGCGGCTCCAGCTTTAGAATTGCAGAAGCGATGCCGCCGGGCGCTGTGTTCCACTACCAACAAAAGAAAAGCTTGATATCGAGTCATAAACCTAATTCTTCATTTGTCTGATCGCGGCAGCAAGCGTATTTTTCATGACCATTGCTATCGTCATAGGACCAACTCCACCTGGAACAGGTGTGATCGCAGAAGCAACATACTTCACATTATCGAAATCAACATCGCCGACAAGACGTGTGCCGGATCTTTTCGTAGAGTCAGGAATAACGTTCTGACCGACATCGATCACGACTGCTCCTTCGCGAACCATATCTATAGTAATTGCATGTGGAACTCCCATTGCTGCGATTAGGATATCTGCCGAGCGGGTAAACTCCGGAAGACGGCTGCCGGCTCCTGTATGTGCAAGTGTTACAATGGCATTAGCGCCCTTCATTTTTTGTACGAGCAATGCCGCAAGCGGCTTGCCGACGATATTCGAGCGTCCGACGATTACGACATGCTTACCCGAAACATCGATATTATCCCTAAGCATCATTTCCATAACTCCGGCAGGAGTGCAGGGTGCAAAATAATCTCCTTTACCGATAGAGAGTCGGCCAACATTGATAGGATGGAATCCGTCAATATCTTTTTTCGGATCCATTGCTTCGATCACTTTTTCTTCGGAGATATGTTTCGGGAGAGGCATCTGACAAAGGAGCGCATGAGTAATCCTATCGGCGTTCAACTTTGCTATCTCTTCAAGCAATCCGGCTTCCGAAATCGACTCGGGAAATCTGAGAGTTTCGTGCGAAAAACCTACTTCTTCAGATGAAATACCTTTATTGCGGACATAAATTTCACTTGCGGGATTATTGCCAACGAGGATAAAGACAATACGAGGCTTGATGCCTTTTGTTAAAGTGAGGGCCTCGGCTTCTATCTTAACCTCAGCGCGGATATGTTCGGCAATTGCTTTGCCATTAATGAGTCGGGCAGTGTGGGAAGTCGGGAGATTATTATTCATTCACAAGTACTTGTTCAACACCCTCAGCCACTTTCGGAAGAGTTGCAGTCTTCTCGAACTCAGGAAAAATAATTCTTTCGATCGAAAGCGCATGTCCTGTATCCCGATCAACTTGCAGGATCACTCCGGCAATCTTGACCTCACCCTGCGCCGTTTCATATTTATGCGGGGTGCCAAGCATAAAACGCTTAATTGCAATATCGGTACGAAGACCGACACAACTATCGTAAGGACCTGACATGCCGGCGTCGGTAATGAAGGCAGTTCCATGCGGCAGTATGCGCTCGTCGGCAGTTTGCACATGCGTATGAGTTCCGAGAACTGCACTGACTTTTCCATCGAGGAAAAAACCCATTGCCTGTTTCTCGGCAGTTGCCTCTGCATGCATATCGACGATAATATTCGGCGTCTCAAGGAGAATATTTTGCACAGCCCATTCTGCCGTCTTAAATGGATCGTCTATCGGCGGCAGAAATACTCTACCCTGAATATTGAGTACTCCTACCTTCGTACCTTTTTTCGTTTCAAAGATCGCATAACCAGAGCCACCATTTTCTCTGGGATAATTCAGCGGACGGAGGATACGTCGTTCTTCACGTAGAAGCGGTCGTGTTTCCCAGCGCTCCCAAATATGATTTCCTGTTGTGATAATATGTGCTCCGGCAGCAAAGAGCTCTTCAGCGTGTTTTTTTGTCAGTGCTTTTCCATCATAAATGTTTTCGCCATTGACGATTACCGCCTCGGCATCATGCTTTTCAATGAGCGACTTTAAGAACTTCGTAACCATCGCCAAGCCGTTCAGGCCGACAATATCTCCGATAAAAAGTATGTTTAATGTGTCTGCCATTTCCGTGGTAAGCAAAAAAGAGAAAAATTGTGAAAAAAGCAAACACAAATCCTGGAAGAAACGTCACCGTATCGTTCAACACGAAGTGAGTTAGATTTGCATATCATTCCGTTTAAAATCCATATTTCTTCCTCTTTCTCCAGAGCGTGGCACTATCTATCTGCAATACTTGCGCTGCTTCTTCGAGGCTATAAGTTTTCGAAAGCACATACTCAATATGTTTTCGCTCGACTTCTTCAAGAGAAGAAAGATCGTCAGTGACAGGGAAATATGTGAGCTTCTCAGAGTCCTTAG
>PLXB01000349.1 GCA_003151215.1 Ignavibacteriota bacterium | reverse complement strand
CGCAGAGTTTTATGAAGGTGAAGTAAAAACGCTCATTAATATTAAGTTGCTTAGAATATTTTTTGAGAAATCATTGGAGATTGCCTTTTTTCTTCGTATATTGCATACGTGGAAAGATGCGCGTTTCGGTCTTAGAGCATTTTTCCGATATCTTTAGGTGAGTTTTGCCTTGAATGAGAGCTAGCCCCCTCGGACCTTCAAGCGGTTAGTTCATGCCCAAGATGGGCGTCGGTATTTGAAGTTTGCTCAAATATAATGATCAGATTGCGCAGCCGGTTTTACCGGTTCATTGCATTTAGCCTCGCATTCGGTTTACTCTGCTTTTTCGGAAGTACAGATCTTCGCGCGCAAAATATTTCCGGTATCATCAATATTTATGCGGAAGTTATCGATATAGATACCTGTATGAATCAGATCCTTATTGCCAATTCAACAGGATTCAATCCCGGAGACCGTGTGCTTCTTATCCAGATGAAAGGCGCGCAGATCGATCAAAGCAATACTCCTGCTTTTGGCACCGTTACCGATTACGGGAATGCCGGGAATTATGAATTTGGCACGGTTGCGTTCGTTCAAGGTCTTCAGATCACCTTAAAAGATAAAATTGTCCGGCTCTATGATGCGCCTAAGGGGTTAGTACAGTTGATCCGTGTTCCGCAATATACTGATGTCGTGATCTCCGGTCAGGTTACTGCGCCTGCATGGTATAGCTCCAATAGCCCGGTCGGCGGAGTGGTAGTTTTTGAGGCATCGGGATCGGTTACGATGAATGCGGATATCGATGTGAGCGGAAAAGGTTTTCGCGGCGGCGATTCATCTTCGGATGCCACTCTCCCGTATGACTCATCATATTATTTACCGCGGTCTTCGCTTGATGATGGAATCAAAGGCGAAGGGATAGCAGAATATCCTCTCGGATTTGAAACAGGCCGCGGTCCTCTTTCTAATGGCGGCGGCGGCGGAAATAACCAGAATGGTGGCGGGGGCGGCGGCGCCAATAGCGGAACCGGCGGCACAGGCGGAGATCAGACTTCGCTTGTCGGCCGTTACCCGAACGGGGGAATAGGCGGCAGAGCGATCAATTATGTAACCGAAGCCAATCATGTATTCTTCGGCGGCGGCGGCGGCGGCTCTATTGTCATAGATGTTGATCCGGTACCAAACGGCATTGGTATTTCGGCGAACGGCGGAAACGGCGGGAATAATATTGCAGATACGAATAAAGCCGCATATTGTGTTGCTCCCGGAGGAGGAGGTTCAGGAGGCACAGTGCTTGTCAAAGGAACGACGGTTCCGGCCGCATCCCTTAATGGAGGCAGCGCCGGAATTATCATATCGAGCATTCCGACTCTGGCATGTAAAGGGACAACCTATGGAGCTACGAATGGTACCGGCGGCGCAGGAGTAACGAAGAATGTCATTACAGACGAAACAGTACTCTTCACCTATCCGAAACTTAATACACCTCTCTTTACGATCTGCGAAGGAGATACGATACAATTAGATCTTGTTGGAGCTCATGGAATTACATGGAGTCCGGGAGCAGGTCTGAACAACGATGCAATAGGGAATCCGCAAGCATCGCCTTCAGTGACTACGCATTACTCGGTCTCTTATCTTGACGATAGAAATTGCTCGTTCATGGATACGGTTCTCATCATTGTTAATCCAAAACCAAAACCGCTGATCGCCGGATCGGTCATTGTCTGCTCCGGACAAACTTTTTCCTATAGTATTACTGCAATTCCGGGTGTGAGCTATCAATGGAATATTTCCGGCGGCACAATCACGAATGGCCAGGGTACGGAGGCAATAGGCATACAATGGGGCAGTGCGACGAGCGGAGAAGTCGAGGTTGATGTAACATCTTCAAGCACTTCTTGCGCCGGAAAAGATTCGATCGCTGTCACCATCTCTCCTGTACTTCCCGATACACTGACCGGCGGCGGAAAGCTTTGCGCAGGAGATACAATGACGATAACGGCGCAGCCCGGATTTGCTCAATATCTCTGGTCGAATGGGGATACTTTGCAAAGTACGAAGGTAACGAGCGCGGGAAATTATTTCGTAAAAACTATTTCCGCCGGCGGATGCGTGACCTATTCCGATACGGTATCTGTCATCGTCAATCCATTGCCTGTGGTAACGATCAATGTCAGTTCACCGATCTTGCCGGATGTCGGAGGAACGGATACCTTGACTCTATCCGCACAATTTGTAACAAATCAGTGGAGTACCGGCGCAACGACAGATACGTTGTTTATTTCCGATTCCGGCACCTATAGTGTAACGGTTACCGATACGAATGGCTGCAAAGCAACAGCATTCGTTACCATTCCACGTGATATCAGTCCGCCGGAAATCACGTTATCTTTCGATACACTTTCGGCCGCGCCTTGCGATCATATCATATTTCCGCTGAGGATCGATACCTCAAAGAATATGCCTCCCAGCGGAGCGACAAATTACGTGACGGAGGTCACATTCGATGAAACTCTCCTTGCCCCCGTTGATAAATCAATTCAGTCTTCGATCAAAGGAGGGTGGAGAACTCTGACGTTGAATGGCATTCGTCCGGATTTTCAGGTTGATGGCGTATTGCCGGGCATAGAATTTATTGTTGCATTAGGCGATACGATTGTCACTCCGATTAAGATCGAAACATTTACTTTCAGCAACGGCAAGAAAGTAAAAATTACGACATATAACGGATTATTCAAACTTTCGGGACTTTGCCAGCAGGGCGGCACGCGCCTGTTCTCTGAATTCGATACTCTGATGCTCGGACAAAATACTCCGAATCCTGCCCATAGCTATACTACGATAAAGTACAGTCTCTTAGAGGATGGCAATTCCAAACTGTGGGTAACCGATGTCCTCGGCAGAAAAGTCATTTCGGTATTTGACGATATTGCTAAGGCAGGCAATTATTCTGTACAGTTGAACACTTCTTCGCTTACGACAGGAAATTATTTTTATCTTTTACAAACTCCCACGGCAATATGGCGAAAGATGATGAGGATCGAACGCTAAGTGAATAATCCCCACATGATCAAAACGATCTGTATGAGTTTGTTCCTGATGGTGTTATCGGGAACGACGGCGAATGCACAGGCACTGAGCGATAGTGAGCGTGCTATGCTTCCGAGCATGGGAGGGTATTTTCATTATAATATTAATCAGCATATTTCCAATTTTGCGCAGCTTCCCGGAATACCGAATTGCTGTCAGGATTTTGCAGGCGGTACAGGAAACGGAATTTCTTTCGGAGGAATTTATCAATATCCGCTGAATACAAAATTTTCTCTTGATCTTCGTTTCGGATACTCTTCATTAAATGCAACGCTGACATCTGCCGAGTCTCCTTGTGTGATCGTCGGCGGAAATATTACCGAAGGAATGTTCCAGCACATTCTGCAAACGAAACTTGCGACGGTTGGTTTTGAACCTGCGATCTCCTATAATGTTTTCAGTCATCTGTTCTTAAACCTCGGTTTCCAAGGCGGATACGTTATAACAAAAACTTTTTCACAAAGGGAGCAGCTTGTCGATCCGGTCAATGTCGGTGTTTTTGTTGATTCTAACGGAGTGCCACAGGGCAGAACACGCAACGTTTATTCCGGGACAATCCCGCAAGCTTCATCCATCAATTTTGCCGTACTTGCAGGTGCCGGCTATAAACTACCTCTGAAAAGTGACGGTTCGTTGCATCTTGTTCCCGAAGCATATTATACGCATGCATTTATTCCGGTGATCTCCGGCTATAAGTGGAATACGACGGCTCTTCGTTTTGGCGTGTCGGTGACATATACTCCACTTCCGATAAAAGAGATTCCGCCTCCGCCACCACCGCCTCCGCCGCCTCCGCCACCGCCGCCGCCTGCGCCTGAGAATAAGACGCCTCTGCTATCGGCAAAAATGGATGTTGTCGGTGTCGATAAGGAAGGCAATGAAGTGCCGCTGCAATTTAAAGTTGAGGAATTTATCTCCACCCAGCTTCGCCCGCTGTTAAATTATGTTTTCTTTGCGGAAAATTCCAGCGACTTCCGCCCTGAATATACATTGCTTACTTCGGAAGAAGCAACGCATTTCTATCCTGATAAACTGTATAATTATGAGACTCTGCCTCTTTATTATCAGCTCATGAATATCATCGGACGTCGTATGCTTATGCATCCGAATTCCAAGCTCACTTTTGTCGGCTGCAATGCAGATATCCGTGATGAAAAAGGCAATCTCGATCTTTCGCGTAAACGTGCCGAGACCGTCCGCGATTATTTCAAGAATGTCTGGCACTTGCCTGATGAGCGCCTTCTGATTCAGGTGCGCGAACTTCCCGAAAAGAATTCGACTATGACAACAGAAGATGGTATTACCGAAAACCGTCGTGTGGAGATCCAGTGCCCGGATTGGGAAATTCTCGAGCCGGTGCTTACGATCGATACGATTCGGGTAACCAATCCTCCGAATGTGAGATTCAAACCGACAATTAATTCGCAGGCAGGGCTTGCTTCCTGGCATGTCGAAGCGAGTAACGATGGCAAGAAGTTAAAAGAATTTAACGGGGCAACGACGATTCCGGGTAAACTCGATTGGCGCATCGAAAAAGAGAAACAGAAAACTCTTGCATCGCTCCATGCTTTAGATTATCAGTTAGTCGCCAGCGATGCAGTTGGGCAAACTGTCAAGACGCCGATGGATTCGATTCCTGTGTTCCAACTAACTCTGGCAAAAAAGAAGGAGGATCATTTGGCGGATACCGTATATTCCCGTTATAATCTTATTCTCTTTGATTTTGGTAAACCAAGTCTGAATCCCAATAATCAAAAGATCGCCGACTACGTGAAATCCCGCGTCAGCGATAATGATATTACCACGATCACCGGATACGCAGATAGAATTGGAACCCCTGCATACAACCTGAATCTTTCTGAGGGCCGGGCAAAGTTTACTGCCGTAGCATTAGGACTTACGAAAGCAACAGTCAGAGGTGTCGGAGGTACCGAACTCCTCTATGATAATGATATTCCGGAAGGCCGATTCTATTGCCGAACCGTTACGATCTTCGTCGCAACGCCAAAAAAACAATAATAACGATTGTCCTTTAAAGTTGGGCTCGGGCAGAGAGGAGAAATCCCCCATTCCATTGAGTGACTGAGAGTTACCTTCAATTTAATATAAGATTGATACCTCTCTGCGAAGGACTGATGATAATAATCTTATAAAGTTACAACAAAAATTTGGAATTTTTTATTGGAAAATAATTTTATACTTTTTACATAATTTTACTCTGTTGATTTCTTCCCTGTTCTAAAGGTGTTAATAATGATCGTATTTTGTGAAGAAAAAGAAAGAACAGGCGAGGAGATAGTCTTCGATGTGTTCATAAGCAGTGCTCTCATAGGAACGATGAGCCATAAAAAAGGTACGGGAACATGGACGGTCCAAAACCTTTTAAAATCGCAATGGCGCACGGGTGATCTCGTCGCATGTTGCCGCGATCTCTTTTTTCCGCAATCAAATGAAGAAATTATTTTCGTCGATAAAAACGGAAAAAAATGTCAGCTTCCGGAATAAGGTCACTTTCGAAATCAAAAAAAGCTGCAATGGAGTAAGAAGCTAGAGTCTTCTTTGAATGGAGGCTTGTGTTTAAACTGGCTATAGTAAAAATTCGATGGTGATGGAAGGAGGAGATACGAAGGGGGAAACATTACTCCAATTTTAGATTTAAATTATTCAGTATTCAGCCAAAGTAAGCCTTCGAAATTCGGAGGCTTTTTCGTATAGTATTTTTTTTAGGCGCATTTACTTCGAACGACAGTACTCCTAAATCCCGCCGACTAAGGTTTATGGAATAATAGGCTTGTATAAATGTGCCGAATTGTGTATATTTGTGTTGAATTGTTACCTATATTTTGCTATTCAAGGTTCTTGTAATAGCGAAAGATGAGAAAAAACCCGCGCCACGGGAGGATTCTTGTCCAATGTAAAGATCGCTTTTGCCGTAGTACGACGACCCACCTTGTACTGCAGCGATCTCAGTATTATTTTTTATGAATGTGACTCGAAGTGCAATAGCATTTTTCGTAGTCGTAGTCTTTTTTGCTGCCCCCAAAATTGACGCTCAGACGCGCCCGCGTACCATTGGTGCACGTGCGTATCTGATCGACGACGCAACCGGATCAGGGAAAACCCTGACATGGGACGTTGCCCCGCCGCTAATTCAATCGTACCGTCTGCATTTTCCCTCAGTTCCGCCGACAAACGCAATAAATTTTCTCGTCTCCGATGCAAACGGAAATCTCGCATGGGCATTTAATACACTGCCGACGCTTGCACCCGGAAATATCTGGTATGGTAATGCACTGAGCGTTGCAACACCGCTGGCGCCGACTGCGGCGGGCGCTATCTTATCGCTCAATAATTCGCTCTTTCCTGTCTGGACAAATACACTTCCGTCTTCGATAACTATTTCAGCAAACCAGATCACTTCAGGGATCTTGCCTCCGGGGACAACGATCGATGTCGGTCCGGGAGCAACAGTAGAACCTGCCGGAGGGACAATCAATGCGAATATGCTCAGTGGATCAGGCGCAGGGAAATATTCAGGAAAAATTGCCATTGCTACCGGAGCGAATCATCTCGATATTTCTTATCCTCAGATCTCGGCTCTTTCATCGGTGACGGTTTCTGTTTTTGATCCGCAGGCAACAATTTTCGGATTCGTGGAAGCACAGGTATCGCAGATCACTCCCGGAGTAGGTTTCCGGGTGATCTTCTCAGCCGATTATCCGAATTCGGGTACAGGGCAGCTCCATTATACTGTCGTTAACCACTAATTTTTTTTAATAAACATGACGCATTTTTTAATTCACTAACTTCTTCAAATAAAATGAAAACATCTCAATTCCTGGCTATAGCAATTCTGCTGAGCGCGGCAGCTATCACTGCCAATGCTCAGACATTGACGCGAAGCCTTGTTTTAAAACCGGCAGGTTCGGCGACTACTGCAACTATAGATTTACTTGCAAATCCAGCCGCAAGTTGGAGTCTTGACTTTCCCGATGGCTCTCTAGCAGCGACCGGACCTTTCATGAAGGTTTCCATAGCAGCGGGTAATAAGACTGTGAGTTTCGGACAAGTGACGCTATCATCGAACGGCGCAGCAGGAGATATTACCGGACTTCTCGGAGTATCCAATGGCGGTACCGGACTTGCAACAATTCCTGCAGGCGCAATACTGGTTGGAAACGGAACGTCTGCCATGACAACTCTTANNCACAAACGGCCAGTTCCTTTCTATTGTCGGCGGTGTGCCGGCATGGTCAACGACTCTTGGCGGAGGCGGCGCAACAACGAACATCAGTTCAAGCGGCGCGGGCAATACGACAAATATTAATGCAACTCCGGCAACTGGCGGTACAATAAATATCGGAGTCGGCGGTGCAACTCCGAGCACAACGAATTTCGCAGGTACGATCACCTTTGCAACCGCACCGGCGATACCGCTTGCGCAGAATAATATGTGGGTTGGAAATGCATCCGGCGTACAAGCTCCGCTTGCTCCTTCGACAAATTCAGTTCTGATCACGGATGCACTTAATGGTGGTACGCCGCAATGGGCTGCAACGCTTCCGATCGCAACAGGAGGTACCAATAGTAATGCCGTTCCGACGAATGGCGGAGTTGCCTATGGCAATGGCACTCAGTATAAATTTACTGCTGTTGGCACTTCCGGACAAGTACTTCAATCTAATGGTGCCGCTGCTCCGACGTGGGTTAGTGTCAATTCACTGATTGCAGGATTGACTTCGCAGTATACCGTCCTTGCCGCAGATCAGACGAACGGCTTTGCGACGATCACTCCTGCGATTGCAGGGTATAGCGCAACATCAAAGATCATTGTCACCTATCAGTCGGCAAGCGGACCTGCACAGGCAGCTTCGGTCAGCAATCAGTTGGCGGCAACATTCCGCGTTTATTCCGGTGCGATGACAACGGGTGATATCATCAATTACATCATAGTCAATTAACCTAGCTATTAGACTCTGCTGCCGATCCGTGATGCGGCAGCAGAGTGGTCTGTGGCAAGACGATCAACCGAAGAGTACGTATGAAAATAACAGTATCGATATTCTTTCTCTCTCTGTGCTTAACTGCGCCGGCACAAGCGCAGGAAAAAGCAAAGAATATTTTACTTTTAAATGCTGCAGGCAATACCATTACTCTTGGTTCGCCGGCAGCCGTCACAAACAATACAATTCTTTTTCCCGGAACACTTGGCTTGCAGGGCGGACTGATATATATCAGTTCCGTTGCCGGATCTATCGGCACGACGACCTGGCTTAATCCCGGTACGAATGGATTTGTGCTGACCCTTGCCGGTGGAGTTCCTGCCTGGGCTAATCCTGCATCAGTTAACTGGCAGCTTATCGGAAATGCCGGAACAGCTCCCGGAGTCGGCGCAGGACAGAATTATCTTGGCACCAGCGATGCGCAAAATCTGATCTTTGCAACAAGTGCAACCGAAAGAATGCGAATTCTTTCAACGGGAAATATTGCCATTAATTCGGCAACAGCTCCGCAGCTTTTTACGATCGGCGGAGATATCGGCATCGTCGGAGTCGGTTCAAAAGTTACTTCATCAGGTACTGCGAACGAATTGATCATGGAAGAGACGACCGATACGTATGGCACATCGAGGTTACGAATGCAGGATCGGAACGGCTCGAATGGCGCGCTGTTCGAACAAATTGAGAATGCCGGCAATCCGGGAGTCGATCTTGTCGATTTCGGTTTTAAACCTGGCACAAAAGTGCAATCGAATATTCGTCTGGAAGCACGCACCGGAACACTTCGTGGTACACCGAATATTACTTCAGCTACGGCATCGGAATTTCAATTTCTTTTCGGATCAACGACTGTTCCACAGTATGTGCTGAGCATCGGACAGGGCGCTACACTTTTAGAAGCAGGAAATTTTGGTATCGGTTACTCAGCGGGATCCGGAACATTCCCTGTAGCAAGCCCGCTCGAAAAACTTGACGTGCATACAGGAAATATTATTCTCTCGAATACGTGAACTGCCGGTGTCAGCGGAACAGCAGGTATTTTGAAATTTCAAGGTTCAAGAGATGGCATCTCCTCATTCGCAGCAGGCGCGCAGGCATCAAATACGTTCAACTATGTTTTTCCGACCGCTGTACCGACTGCAGGGCAGGTCTTAACAATCAGTACGATCTCCGGCGCAACTCCCTATGCCGTTTCTCTGAGTTGGACTTCAGCAGGATCAGGAACGGTTACCGGATCAGGGACGGCTACTCAGCTTGCTTTCTGGAGCGGAGCTGTTGGCGCGGCAAGTTCGGCGCTGACAAGCAGCTCAAATCTTTTTTGGGATAATACGAATGCCCGCTTAAGCATTGGCGCCGGAACAACTCCTTCATCACCACTTCAGGTTGCAAGCGCTGTGACCGCTTCAGGCGGAAATGCATCAGGAGCACTTATTAGTCAGACGTTAACTGCCGCTGCAAATAACGATGTACTTTACGGTGTAAATATTACCCCGACATTTACCAATGGCGCTTTTACGGGACTGACGAACTATTCATTGCGCTCTGAGTATACTGGAACACTTGCCGGCGGCACCGCTATTCGCGGCAAAGCCTCTGGTAACGGAGGGGCAAGCTCAGAAGTCATCGGAGTCTGGGGTATTGCAACCGATGCCACTCAAGGATCAAATACCAATGCCGGAGTTGGCATCCGTGCCGAAGGAAATAATACAACTACTGACGCCAATAGTAATCTTGCTTTGCAAGTCATTAACGGAGAATTTGTTGTCGGAAGGCAAGCATCAAGTGCAGCGAACGATAATACTTCGGGAAATAATATTCTTGTTGCAAATGAAGATGATAATAACGGGTTAAGCGATCAGGGACCTTCCGGGATCGTCGATATCACCGATGGCGGCAACCCGGCAGCGGGCGCCCCATCAACAGGCACACTGCAAGTCTTTAATCGTTATGCAAAAGCACACAGCATCATTCTTATCACAGCGATGACAGGCGGTACCGGAGTAATGGGAGCAAATGAAGCAATAGCATATAGGATATCAGCCCGAACTAACGGAAGTTTTTCAGTTGATGTCAGAAGAACTTTTACGGGCGGCGCAAACGGAACTGCCGGAACGTGGCGAGTTGCATTCCTGATCGTCAATCCTGGCAAATAACGTAGTATATATCTAAAAATTCTCTTCCATAATAACCTTATTACGGTTAAGAAATCTTACAGTTTTCACAAAAGGTCGATTGCTAACCTCTTATTTATAGATGATTTCGTTTGTGTAAATGAGTGGCATTGTTATTGCATGAATCCCATGCAGAGGGATTTACTGGAGTCAAAATAAGGTCTTTCGATTTTTTGATTTCCTATCGATTAGGTAAATCCGGCTAACAGCTTGACTAAGGTTTCTACAATTTGCCGATACTAACAATAAAAAAAAATATTTTCGTAATGCCTTACTTTAGAGTAAGTTATAGGTAAAATGGAGTATTGAATTAAAGAAAAAAAGTGCAAACATTAGGATTTTCAACATTATTGTTGTATTTTTGCATTAAGAGAAAAGGGTTGCCCCCCTCTTTAGTTTGATAACTTACGCATTTACTCTCTGTCTTTTGCCTTGCACAGAGCGCACTCATCTATGACCTATAACATGGATAAGAGTGGCATCATGACAGTTTAGTTTGCCCCGGAATACAAATCAAAAAATTTTATGGCATGAGCTTCCAGCCCTGTTAATTCGGCTGTCTGCTCGTTTTGATTTTGTATCGAATATCGAAAAAAATGAAGAACACCTGGCTTTTACAAGCCGACAGCATCGATAAAAAAAACTCTAAGGCTGTAATAAAATACAGATTTAAGGTTGTTATCTCTCATGTGTGGAATAACATGGGGTGTTGTGGAGTGCAATGTGTACCAGTGGTAAATTTTTGATATTTTTGAACTTTATAGCTTTGACTTTTCCCCACAATCATATTTTTCCCCTCTTTGCTATGGCGCTTCTGTTGTCCATGGCATCAATTGCTTTTGCCCAAATTCCCCGGCAGATCAGTTATCAGGGTTTACTCATTTCGCCGAGCGGAGTACCGATCTCCAATGGAAATCATGTGCTCAGAATTGCTATTTATGATTCGCCGAATGCGACTCTCGATATATTCAATGAATCCGATCAAACCACTACCAATAATGGGCTTTTCAATGTAATTATCGGTGGCACACTTCCGATTCCGGCAAGTTTGGATTTCAGTAATCAATACTGGCTTGGCGTTAGTGTTGACGGTGGCGCAGAAATGGTGCCCCGTACTGCACTTACCTCTGTGCCATATGCACTTCATGCTGAAGTTGCCGATCGTGCAAAC
>PLXB01000156.1 GCA_003151215.1 Ignavibacteriota bacterium | reverse complement strand
CTGTCATGACAATAATTCGTTCATCCTCTTGTGCAAGTTCTAAAAGTTTCTCTTCGTATATCATACATTCGTTCTTCGTGTTCAGGGTTTATGGTCGGCTATCTAACCATCAACGTCTCCGATGTCAGATTACTGACTACATCTCCATGAAGTTCATTAATAAGCATATCGACTTCGTCATGCGTAAAATTAACAAACCATCTGTCTGCTCTGGCTTCAATACTCGGCAAGCCTTTGCCTCGAATAGTATCGGCGATCACGATACTCGGAGCATTTGCTTCGAATGGGAATGAAGAAAAAACATTTGCCATTTGCGTAAAATCATGCCCGTTAATTCGTTTCGTTTTCCAGCCGAAAGCTTCGAACTTCGGTTCAAGCGGTTCGAGCGGCACCAAATCTTCCNNAGTGAAATTCATTGCGGTCAACAATGGCGATCAGATTATCAAGCTTCTTTGAAGCAGCGACAAGCAAACCTTCCCAAATGGAGCCTTCATTTAATTCACCATCTCCTAAGATCACGAAAACACTATTCTTCCCTCCGCGCATTTTAATATCCATAGCAACGCCAATAGCTACCGAGAGCAAGTGACCGAGCGAGCCGGAATGGAATTCAATGCCATTGATAGCACGATTAGGATGCCAATATATAGAATCACTTGTCTTCAAATGATTTTTCAATCGTTCACGGTCAATAAAACCAAGTTCAGCAAGCGTTCCATAAAGTGCAGGAACGTCATGACCCTTCGAAAGAAAAAAATAATCGCGGTTCGGATCTATCACTAAATCGGGGGAAATATGCAATACTTTCGAATACAAAAAAACGATGAGGTCAGCGCATGATAGTGAGGCACCAATAAAGCAGCCTCCGTCGGTTGACATACGGATAATATGTTCACGTACTTTGAGAGAAAGGGTTTCTAAATTTTGGATCTCGTTATAGCTTAATTCCATATATCATTATTAAAACTATTGCAGACATCTCCTTGCCATTCGACTTATATAACTAACTGTTTCGTTTGCTTCGAGCCAACAGTCTTCAATTCTCCAAGATGACTGCGATACCAATTTACCCCTGCATACTTTGAATTAATATCATATATTTCTTTTTTGTCATCCAGCAGTTTAAGAATCTCATCGATTGAAAAGATCGGTCTTTCCGGTGTCCAAAGTTCATCATAAACTCGCTTGATGAAATCATAGTCCTCAATATAATCAATTGTAAACCTGTGGCTCATCGAGTAGTCAAGTCCCGACTCCCATCCAATATTGCCTATTCTGTAACGTAACGGCTGCTCCCAAAAGAAAGGAGTGGTATGCTCCCTTTCATAATTTTTAGATGCTTCCTGCCAGGCTTCTTCAAGAATACCGATGGGTATTATTTCGACATCGTTACCGTCGGGATAGGTTGCAGGATGAAGATTACTTACAAAATCGTACCTGCGAGAATTTGTTTTATAATAGCGAAGCAATCGGTCTATTACTGTCGGATCAATCAGCGGACAATCCGATGGTACTTTTACAATGACATCAGCTCCGAATTCTTCACCGGCCTGATAATGGCGATCAAGAAGATCTGTAGGATGACCTCGATAACATGCGAAACCCGTTCTTTTGCAAAGCTCTTCGATCTTATCGTCGCTTGAAGCTACCGTAGTTGCAACGACAATTTCATCTGCTTCGCTTGAAATGCTAACGCGCTCAAGCATCCGCTGCAGAAGCGGCTTACCAGCAAGAGGCATAAGTACCTTCCCCGGCAAACGATTTGAACTTGTTCGTGCCTGAACAATAATGGCGGTCTTCATACTTGCTTTTTAGATCTTCCCTTCTTGCTTCTCGCCTGCTCAATTCTCTCTGCAAATTCAATAAAAACACCTGCGCGTCTTTTTGTACGCTTTCGAAGTTTTTTATTTTGCGGCGAAACGTTTTCTATGATTTCACGACAGACATTCGCAATGTTTTGCGCAGCCGAATTATTTTGAAGCGGCACCATTTGCTGTAGTTCGGCAAGATTGAAATCCGAATAAACCTCTTTTCCCAAAGCAAGTCCGACATAAATCGTTGTAGAAAAACGTGTAATGAGCACCTCACAATTGGCGATCATCTCTTCGGCGCTGCCGCTTGTAAAGACAAGCGCATCCGAAGCATAACGCTGAATCTCGCGAATGGCACGACCAAATCTTTCATTCGGATGTAATTTAAAAATAAGTTGTCTCCCTGCAGCGATGCGTTTTGCACGTAGAATAAGTTCTTTGCGGTTCTCATATTTCAACGTCTCTCGTGCGTCTGAAGTGCAAACAAGTACGTAACCAAAATGTGGAAAATTATTTTCATAATGCTTTGCGCAATTATCGAAGTTCGGGATTCCGGTAATTACAATCTTATCAGCCTTTACTCCCTTTCGAATGAAGAAATCCTTGTAGCCAGAACTTGCAACGCAAAACTTATCGTACTTATCGCTAAGCCCGAAAGTGGAAGTACTTGCGATCCACCTTGGAAAAATAGGTAAAAGCTTGTATAAATGATAGAAAAAATTTTCCGGATCAGTCATACCTTCCTGAACTAAGACATTTTTTACACCTCGTGTATTCTTCGGAAGATTCAGATCTGAACAATTAACGATTAAATCATACTTACGAGCTACTCCTTGATAATCCAGATGAAGATCGTTTTTCTCGAGATATTCTAACGTTCTTTTGACGAAAGAACTTCCTGCCACTGTAAACTCCAACATGCCTAACTTCCTCATCACCTCAACGTAACCATGACAATAATAGGGTGTGAAGGCATGTTCATATTCAGGTAGCTGTCGGGCTATTTGGTGCATTTGCGTCGTTTGGTTCATTGAGCCGCAAATAAAAAGGATATGCTTCTTTTTTTCCATAATTGCACTAGAATACTTTACATAATCAGACAATTCGGTGCGTCCTTACGCATATTCAAAAATAACACTTTTTTAATCACTTCTGACAAGAAGTAAACTTTTTTTATACCGATAAAAGCTTAAAAAATACCATGTAAAGTATTTATTCAGCCTGTTTCAACATTTCAAATCGAGTTTCCTCCGATAAATTCAGGTTAAGAAACTGTTACCAAACTGTTACCTCGTCCGAAAAAATCTTCTTATTCCAAATACTAAATAATTGAATTCAGAAAACCTATATATTGCTCTCTACGTTAAAGACGAAGACCGATGCAAAATATTTTAATCTTGAAAGATTTTTTATCACTTTCTAAATTTTAGCTAATCGTAAACGATGAGACTTCTCAATAAAAGACAATCTATTTTCGCATTTCTCGCCTTATTCATATTTTCTTCTATAAATGCGAATGCACAGAAGGCCACTGAACACTATCATCTCCTCAATAAGGTAAGCTTAGGCGGCGAAGGTGGCTGGGATTATATTTCATTCGATGATTCAGGGAGACGCTTGTATATCTCGCACGCAACACATGTCATTGTCTATGACGTCGATAATGCAAAAGTGGTAGGAGATATATCAAACACAGAAGGAGTACACGGAATAGCTTTTGCCCCTGAGTTCAATCACGGCTTTACATCGAACGGCAAGAGTAATTCCGTTCTGATGTTCGATCTGAATACATTAGATACATTGAAGCGAATTCTTGTCGGTCAAAAACCGGATGCCATCATTTATGATCCATTCTCGAAAATGATTATCGTTTGTAACGGTAAAAGTGAGAACGCCACATTAATCGATGCTTCAACAGGAAACGTAAAAGCAAGTATTCCCCTCGGAGGAGGCCCGGAATTTGCTGTTTCGGATTTGATGGGTCATGCTTATATCAATATCGAAGATAAAAATGAAGTTGTTGATCTCGATATGAAAAAATTCAAAGTTCTACATCATTGGAATCTCGGAGGAGGTGAAGGGCCGACTGGCATAGATATGGATAGAAAAAACCATCGCCTTTTTATCGGATGCGCCAATAAACTAATGGTGGTCGTCAATTCTGAAAATGGAAAAATTATTAGTAAACTTCCGATCGGCATAGGAGTTGACGCCGTCATTTTCGATCCTAAGAAAAGTGTGGCCCTTAGTTCCAATGGCGATGGAACGCTGACGGTCGTAAGAGAACATACCCCTAATAAATTCGAAGTTGAAGAAAATATAGTAACACAAGCGGGAGCAAGAACCGAAGCTCTCGATCAAAAAACAGGCACTCTCTACTTCATCAGTGCTGATTTTGGTCCCGCACCTGAAGCGACGAAGGATCATCCTCATCCTCGTCCCTCGATTCTGCCAAATACTTTTACACTTCTTAAATTTGGATACTAATACGAATTAGACCTCCAAAAAAACGGAGTCAAGGGCATCGATAAACATATCGGTACTTTCATGATCGAAGATAAGCGGGGGCAATAAGCGAAGAACGGAATTTGCAGTAACGTTCGTAATCATCCTTCTCTCAAGGAGCTTCGAATGAACTTCCTTTGCAGACGCTGCCAAATCCACTCCAATCATAAATCCTTTTCCTCGAATTTCGCTTATAATCCGCGGATATTTTTCTTTCATTTCCGCTAAACTGCTAAGCAGATAGCCGGACTCTGAGTTTACTTTATCCATTAATCCGTTCTCCAGTTCGGAAAGAACTGCTAATCCTGCAGCGCATGCAATAGCATTGCCTCCGAATGTCGTTCCATGAGTACCTGGCTTAAAAGCAGATGAAATGGTATCATTAGAGAGAATCGCTCCGAGTGGAAGGCCTCCTCCAAGTGCTTTTGCACAAACGATAATATCAGGCTTCAACCCAAAATACTCATACGCGAAAAACTTCCCTGTTCTGCCTACCCCGGATTGAATTTCATCTGCGATAATGAGGAAGCCAAATTTATTTTGTAATTCGTTTAAAGTCTTGATGAATGATTGCGGCACTTCAACAATTCCGCCTTCTCCTTGGATTACTTCCAGGATAACTGCAGCAGTCTTTTCAGATACTCTCTGAGAAAGATTTTCTTCTGAATAAGGAGTAAGGCATATTGACTCCCCCAAAAAAGGTCCGTATCCATCGCGATATTTTTCCTTATCCATAACACTGAGAGCACCATATGTTCTGCCATGAAACGAATTTGATACTCCGACTAACTCTGTCTTCTCAGGCGATGAAAAATATTTTCTGGCAAGTTTAAGTGCCCCTTCTACAGCTTCTGTTCCGGAATTTGTAAAGAACACTTTGCTCAACCCGCTCAGAGCAGATAATTTTTCCGCGAGTTCGACTTGAACATCTTGCAAATAAAGATTAGATAAATGCATGTACCGCCCAGCTTGCTCCTGAACAGCTTTTACAATCGCAGGATGCGAATGACCAAGAGCATTTACGCCAAGTCCTGCAATAGCATCCAGATAACGGTCACCACTCTCGGTATAAATATATACGCCAGAGGCGTAGGAAACCTCACCGATTAAAAATCTTTCGTACGTAGGGAAGAATACTTCCTTTTCGCGGCTGCTTAATGAATCAGTTATCGCTTCTGGACTTGTAAGAGTTTCCATGATCTATTACTTCAGTTTATTTTTCCAGTAATTCAATTGGATAACAACACTTTCATGAGAAGTACTGCCTTCCGATACTTTCATTTGTATGCTTTGTTCGGGATCGAGAATGTCAAAAACATCCGGTTCGAATTTCGGAGAGAATGATTGCAATCCGAAGAGTCCGAGGGCTGTAAACGGAATTCCGTTTCCGTCGCAATGTCTTACGAGCTCCCCGGTAATACGATGCGCTTCGCGGAATGTCTCACCTTTTCGCACAAGATAGTCTGCCACTTCAGTTGCCGTTAAATAACCTTGGTGAAGAGCTCTTTTCATCTGTTCTTTTTTGAATGATGTATTATCAATTATTAATTGCATCATCATAAGACAATCGGATGTAGTATCGATCATCTCAAACATCGGCTCCTTGTCGCATTGCATATCGCGATCATATGCCAACGGTAACCCCTTCATAATCGTCAATAAATTCATCAGCGAGCCATAGACACGTCCGGTTTTGCCGCGAATAAGCTCGGCAATATCCGGATTCTTTTTCTGCGGCATGATGCTCGAACCCGTGCTGATATTATCATCCATTTCTATAAAGCCAAACTCGACGGTTGACCAAAGAATAAATTCTTCTGCCATACGGCTTAGATGCATCATGATAATACTGCAAACGCTTGCAAGTTCTATCAAATAATCTCTGTCACTTACAGCATCAATACTATTATAGAGAATATCCGAAAAGCCAAGCTGCCTTGCTACTGCTTTTCTATCAATCGGAAATGAAGTTCCGGCAAAAGCAGCCGCACCAAGTGGAGAGCGATCTACACGTGAGTAACAATCTTTTAATCGTTCGCTATCGCGACCTAACATCGAAACATAGGCAAGCAGATGATGAGCAAGTAAAACCGGCTGCGCGCGCTGCAGATGTGTATAACCGGGAATGATCGCCTCTTTATTCTCTTCCGCTTTGGTAATGAAACTCTGTTGAAGCTCGCTGAGGAAAGAATCTAACCTTGTAATGGCTTTCCGTAAAAATAATCGTTGATCGAGCGCGACCTGATCGTTCCGGCTTCGGGCAGTATGTAATTTGCCGCCGACCGCACCTATTCTTTCAGTCAGTATCGTTTCGATAGCAAGGTGCACATCCTCGCGTTCATCGGAAAAAATAAGAGCGCCGCTTTCAATCTCATCTTTCATCTCTATGAGCGCGGCGGCGATCTGTGATGATTCTTCAGGAGTAATGATTCCGCATTCGCCGAGCATGGTCACGTGCGCGATGCTGCCGGAAATATCTTCTTCGGCAAAACGTCTATCGGCAGCAATTGACGAAGAGAATTTCTTCGCTGCCGGATCAAGTTCTTTACTAAATCTGCCGCTCCAAAGCGGAGCTTGCTCTTTTAATTCGGGATTCATTTATTGGAGAGTCGTTGCCTTTTCTTTTGAGCGGGCGATAGTCCTTAGCGGCAATGAGAATATTTTAGAAAACCCTTCGCCGGCTGAATGATCGAACGTATCTTCCGCAGTATAAGAAGCAAGAGCCTGATCATACAGAGAAAATTCCGATGAACGCGAAAGAACACGCATCGTCCCTTTATATAATTTAACGACAATGCTTCCGGTTACCCGTTTCTGAGTCTCATCTACAAAAGCATCTAATGCTTCACGCAGAGGCGAAAACCATAATCCATTATAGATCAATTCAGCATAAGCTGGTGACATCTGTTCTTTGTATCTCGCCGTCCATTTATCGAGTGTCAATCTTTCGAGTTCACGATGAGCGAAATGCAGAAGCGTCGCCGCCGGAGCTTCATAAATTTCTCTTGATTTAATACCGACAAGACGATTCTCGATAAGATCGAGACGTCCGATGCCATTCTCTCCGGCAATACGATTTAACTTTTTTAGGAGTTCGATCGCGTCGATTTTATCACCATTCACAGCAACAGGAATGCCATTAAAGAAGTCAACCGTCACGTTTGTGCTCTCGGAAGGAGCATCCTCAGCAGAAAGGGTTCTTTGGTAAGCATCTTCCGGCGGAGCAATAGTTGGATCTTCCAGTACTCCGCATTCAATGCTTGTACCCCAGATATTCTCATCGATGGAATATGGACTTGTCTTTGTTGCAGCGACAGGAATTCCGTGTTCAGTACAATAAGCAATTTCGTCCTCACGCGAGCGAAATTCCCAATGACGAACCGGAGCGATCACTTTTAGATCTGGAGCAATTCCCCATNNCGAGCAGCTTCGAAACGCACCTGATCATTTCCTTTTCCGGTACAACCATGCGCTACAACCGTGCAATTTTCTTTTTTTGCAACTTCTACAAGCGCTTTGCCGAGCAATGGTCTTCCGAGCGCTGTTGCAAGCGGATATAATCCTTCATAGAGCGCGCCTGCTTTTAAAGCATGAAAAGCGAAATCATTCACAAATTCTTCTTTGAGGTCAACTTCATACGCTGCAACTGCTCCCAAAGCAAACGCTTTTTCACGAATACCCTTTAGCTCTTTTTCCTGGCCGAGATCGCCCGAAACGGTAACTATCTCGGCATTATAATTTTCCTGCAGCCACTTAATCATGACCGATGTATCCAAGCCGCCGGAAAATGCAAGGGCGATCTTTGCACCATCTATTCCTTCTATTCTCATCTTGTTATTCTTATCCTTTCGTTATTCTTGTGTTATGAATTCTCGGAGTGCACTTTCGATCTTCTTGATCGACTTGACAGATCGAGGTGCAATAAATATTGTGTTATCACCGGCAAGGGTTGCAAGTACTTCTGTGATTTTTAAACTATCGATCATCTCTGCAACTCCTTGTGCTCTGCCTGGTAATGTACGAACGACGATCATCGATTCGTTCGCTGCAATATTCTGAACTTCATACGAAATGAGCGTTCGCACTCTCTTATCCTCACCATCAGCGGAAAATCCGTATCTCGGTCCCTGCGGAGTATTTACGCGGCTTATGCCCATCTCGCGCAAATCGCGCGAAAGTGTTGCTTGATTTACAGATTCTCCTGAATCTTTCAACTCGCTGACAAGTTCATCTTGACTGGAAATGACCTGCCTCGTGATGATCTCCTTAAGCAGAAACTGCCGCTTTTGCTTTTTCATAAATTACTTCACTCGTGATCGGAAATCCTTGAAGTACAGAACTTCCTTTATCACTGCCAAAAAGCGAACAGAGAAGCGCCTTTTGGATATGAAGGCGGTTCTCCGCCTGATCAAATATAACCGATTGAGCACCAATGATCGCTTCATCAGTTATTTCCTCGCCGCGATGAGCGGGCAGACAGTGCATTACGAGACAATCCGAAGAAGCATGGGCTAAAAGTTTTTTGCTGATTGTAAATCCGGAAAAGGATGTAAGACGTTTTTCATTTTCTTTTTCCTGTCCCATGCTTGTGCAGACATCAGTATATAGGACATCGGCATCTTTTGCCGCTTTGATCGGATCATGAACAATTTCAATCTTACTGATCCCTGCACTCTTTGCTTTTTGCAAAACGACCGGATCCGGCTCGAAGCCTTTCGGCGTTGCAAGAACAAAATGCATGGGGAAAATCCCAGCTAATTCGATCCAGGAATTTGCGACATTATTTGCGTCGCCCACAAAAACTACCTTCATTCCGGGATGGAGTTTTTATGTTCATATAACGTGTAAACATCGGCAAGAATTTGGCACGGGTGCAATAGATCAGAGAGAGCATTGACAACAGGTACGCTTCCATGATGAGCCAATTCTTCGAGCAAAGAATGCTCAAATACACGCGCGACAATCCCATCGTTGTAACGAGACAGTACTTTTGCAATGTCATGAGAACTTTCTCTGGTACCAAGTCCGATCGTTTCATTATTCAGTACGACAGGTACACCTCCTAATTGTGTAATCCCTACTTCAAAGGAAATTCTTGTACGCAATGACGGTTTCTGAAAGATCATGGCAATGGATTTTCCTGTCAATGGGCGCAACTCCGGCTCTTTTTTTAACTTATCTGCAAGATGGAAAAGCTCATAAAGTCCATATTTTGTCAGACCTGAAAAATCAAGGAAATCCCATTTCTTTTTTGTAGATTTTTTTGCTGAGCCGGTCATCCCCTCCGATTTAATGATCTGCGTTCCGACTCCAACATTAGTAAAAATCTCGAGCAAGATAGAATGGGTTAGAGTTCCATTAATGATATGCACTTTCTTTACGCCTTGTTCAATAGCTTCAAAGGACGATTGTACTTTCGGCACCATTCCACCGGAAATGAGTCCTTCCGAAATATATTGCTTAGCTTTTTCGCTTGTTAGCGTAGGAATAAGTTTTTCGTCAATCATGATACCTTCAGTATCAGTCATGTAAAAAAGTTTCTCCGCATTCAGTGCAGAAGCGATCGAAGCGGCGGCAAGATCGGCATTAATGTTATATATTTCTCCATCAGCTCCGACTCCGACAGGAGCGATCACGGGAATTGAGCCATTCTGAAGAAGTAGATCGATGAACTTCGTATTCACCGATTCCACTTCGCCGACGAAACCTAAATCGATTCCTTGAAAAAGAAATTTCTTTGCCTGAAGCAAATCTCCATCCATTCCGGATAGTCCGACAGCCGATCCACCATTACGATTGATCAGACGAACAATATCCTTATTGGTCTTTCCTACAAGAGTCATCACTACAGAGTTAAGTGTATTTTCATCAGTAAATCTCTGTCCCTGGTGAAAGCGTGTCTCATAACCAAGCTTATCCGAAAGTTCGGTGATAGCTTTGCCACCGCCATGAACAATAATAATATTAATGCCGATCTTGCGCAAAAGCGTAACGTCCTTTGCAAAAGATTCTTGAAGACTGAGCTCAGTCATTGCGGCTCCGCCATATTTAATGACAAATGTTTTTCCCTCGTAACGCTGGATATAAGGAAGCGCTTCAATGAGAATATCTTCTTTGGTCGTATTTTTCAGCATGATTGTCAGTAGTAATTATGAACGATAACTTGCATTAATATCAATGTAACCTTTTGTCAGATCACATGTCCAAAACATTGCAGTTCCTGTGCCCTGATTAAGATCGATCAAAAGCGAGATCTCATTTTTTGAAAGAGCCTCTTTCGCTTTGACTTCATCGATCAGGATCTCATATCCTTTTCCAAGGATCGGAATGTTATTCATGGAAAGTTCTATCTGCTCGGGGAAGAGTTCAACTCCGGAATATCCAAGTGCAGCAAGGATTCTCCCCCAGTTTGCATCTTCGCCGTGAATTGGTGTCTTCACAAGGTTTGAATTGGCAACTGAGCGTGCTGCAATAACAGCATCATTATCTGATGCAGCGCCTTTGACTTCAATCTCGACAAGTTTTGTCGCGCCTTCCCCATCGCGAGCGATCATTTTCGCAAGAGTGATCACTACATGATTAAGTGCAGATTCAAATAACTTTGCTGCTTGGGTTCCTTCAATAACTTCATTGTTTTCTGCCATCCCATTTGCAAGAAGAACTGCCATATCATTCGTGCTCATATCTCCGTCAACTGAGATTCTGTTGAACGAACGATTGATGCTATGGCGAAATATTTTTTGCAACAAACTCTCTTCAATATTTGCATCCGTTGTAATAAAAGCAAGCATCGTTGCCATGTTCGGCTGGATCATCCCGGATCCTTTAGCAATCCCGCCAATCGTTACTTGTTTTCCGGCGATCTGGAAACTGACCGTACATTCCTTCGCAAATGTATCCGTCGTCATGATCGCTACGGCAGCGTCATCACTTCCCTCATACGATAAAGATGTTGCTGCCTGAGCTATACCGATTTCAATGACATCCATCGGCAGGTATTGTCCGATCACACCGGTGGAAGCAACGAGAACTTCACCTTTCGGAATTCCTAAGGACTGAGCAGTTAACTCGATCATTCGCTCTGCATCATTGAATCCACGCTCACCGGTGCAGGCATTAGCATTGCCGCTATTGACAATGACTGCCGAGCAGAGATTCGACCTTTTAAGAATGAGTTTATCGAGTACTACAGGAGCAGCTTGAGTTCTATTCAATGTAAAAACAGCGGCCACCTTTGCCGGTATGACTGAGGGAATAATGGCTATATCCTTCTTCGCTTTTCTGATGCCGCAGAATATGCCGGAAGCCAGAAAGCCTTTCGGAGCAGTTATACCACCAACTATTTCAGTAAATTCATTCATGAGATCAATGCCTCTTTTTCATCAAATCCGCACATAATATTCATATTCTGCACAGCCTGCCCGGCGGCGCCTTTGATCAGATTATCAATTGCCGAAAAAAGGATCAGCTTCCCGGTGCGTTTATCGAACCTCCATCCAATATCAATAAAATTACTTCCGACGACATCCTTCAATTCCGGCAATGTATTTCCGAGATAGCGCACAAATGGCTCAGCGGCAAAAGCATTCTGGTATGCATCTTCAATGTGCGCTTCAGTGATTTCGCCTTTCGGAGTTACGAACGTTGTCGAATAGATCCCCCGCACTGTCGGCAGAAGATGCGGTACGAAATTTACTTCAACATTCTTATGAGAATGTGCTGAGAGGATAGATTCTATTTCCGGAATATGCTGATGATCGCCGACTTTGTATGCTTTGACCGATCCGTCAATTTCTGCGAATGAAAGATCGACGCTTGCTTTTCTTCCTGCACCGGAAACTCCAGAAAGAGAGCTGATCGAAATATCATTAGGTTCGATCAAATTATTTTTTAGTAAAGGAGCAAGAGGAATAATCGCGCTTGTCGGGTAGCAGCCAGGATTCGAAAGAAGTTTCGCTTGGGAAATTGTTTCCCTATCGATTTCCGGCAATCCATAACAGGCGGAATTCAAAAGTGAGCCTGCACTATGATTCTCCTTATAATATTCATTATAGAGGTTTGCATCCTTTAGACGGAAATCTCCGCTCAGATCAATGACCATTCTCCCACTTTGAAGAATTTCCGGAACGATCTTCATCGCATGACCAGCAGGTAGTGCGAGAAAAATAATTTCGGAATCTGCGATCTTATCATTAACATACTCTTCATAAACCATCTCGGTTAATCCCCTAAGAGCGGGATAAAGAGTCTGCACTTTTTCTCCGACGGCAGTCGTCCCAAAAACTTTCTTCACCAGCACTCCACGATGTCGCAGCAAAATACGCAGCGCCATGGCNNATGCAGAAAGTTGCATAATTATGCATGACTTATTTAATATAAAATTTGAGAGAACTGTGTTTGTAATTGCTTGAGCTATGAAAGAATTTTTAATAAATAAAAAAAGCCTACTAAGATATAGCAGGCCTTTTAAAAAATTATTTTGGGAGAGTTACATTTTTTTCTTACCCATTTCTTTATCCATCGGCTTGCTCATATCCCCTGCAGGAGCGGGGCCTCCATCATGTCCAGGCATCATGCCAAGTTGCATCATCATATTGGCAGCATCAAATACCCCCCATCGCTCAACGAACTTTCCATTCTCCCAGCGCCACATATCTATTCCGGGAACATCTGTCATTTTCTTGTTCGTGGCAGGGATTCCCATCATCATCGGTCCGGAATTCGTACCCGATACACTAAAGCGGGCCGTCAGAACATCACCATCAACACGCATATCCTCCGTCTTGGACTTCATATCTGGAAAAGCCGTTTTCANNCATAGTTGCCATATCCTTCATCCCAGCTAAGCCCGGTTTCATATCCGGCATCATTCCATGATCCGTTAAATTAGCAGAAACATATTTATCAAACTCAGCCGGTGTGCCTGCATCCCATGCAACCGAAATAGCTGTGTATGCTGCTTTCATGGAATCGGCTTTGGCATTCGTGCTCGAATCGGCAGTAGCTGAACCTTCTTTTTTCATACAGCTTGCCAGGCAAAATGCGACAAGAACTGCGAGCATNNCTCGCCGAGATTGACCTATAATTAAGCCATTTTTTAGCCTATTTTCGCAGAAATTCCCGCTCAAGTTCCATGAGCTGCTCCTTTGTGTTAACGCCGCTAACTTCTATGGGATTCTTCGTTTGGGATATAGCCACCAAATCGGAACCGTACTCTTCTATGAGCAATCCAAAAACATCCGTCAAATAATATTCTTTCTGGTCGTTATTCGGCTTTAACTTTGCAAGTGCAGGATAAAGAGATTCAGATCGGAAAACATAGATGCCTGAATTCATCTCCTTAATCTTTTTTATCTCGGGACTTGCATCGCGTTCTTCGATGATAGACTTAAGATGCTTGTCATCTTCGGAGCGAACAATACGCCCGTAACCGGTGGGATCTTCATAAATGGCAGAGAGGACTGTTGCCTTTGCTCCGGAATTTCTATGGGTTTCTAATAATTGTCTTGCCGTACTTTCCGATAGCAGAGGTACATCACCATAGAGAGAAAGAATATCTCCTTTATAATTTTCAAGTAATGACGCAGTCTGCTGCATCGCATGACCTGTTCCATGCAGTTCGGCTTGGATCACGAATTCTGCTTTAGGAAAATTTGATGAAATATATTCCATCACTTTTTCTCTGCCGAATCCGACGATAACGATTGTGTGTTCGCTTCCGACAGATTGCGCAAGCTTCAGGACATGCCCGATAAGAGGAACCCCTGCTATCTCATAAAGTACTTTTGGTTTTGTCGGGTCCTGCATTCGCCTGCCCTGACCAGCGGCGAGGATGACGGTTGCAAGAGGTCGCGGAGAATCAGGCAAGTGAGGGATCAGTTAACTAATTGGAATGCTTCCAGAGAATGCGTTACATTCTTGATCTTATTTTTTTTATCAACATGAACGATCGTCGGCTGGAAATAACGAAGTTCTTCGGAGTCTTCGAATTTGCCGTAACTGATAATGATGATCTCATCGCCGACTACGCCCTTGCGTGCGGCGGGACCGTTCAAGCAAACAACTCCAGATCCGGAAGGACCTTCGATAAGATAAGTCTCGAAACGCTCACCGTTATTGACATTTACAATAGAAACCTGTTCGTAAGGAAGCAAATCGGCAGCTTGCATCAAGTCAGAATCGAGCGTGAGCGAACCTTCGTAATAAAGGTCTGCCTGTGTGATCGTCGCACGATGAATTTTCGATTTGAAAAGCGTTCTTTGCATTGTTATTATATTGCTTTCACAAGGATGTTATCGATAAGTCTCGTAACCCCCAATTTGGCGGCAATAACGACTCCAACTTCCTTATTACTCTTAAACGACTCTGCCAACTGAAATGTTTCGGGATCAATGATGTCAAGATACTCGAGTTCTGCCTTTTTCTTCAATGAATTGAATAACTTAATGCCTTTCAGTTTTGCTTCTCTAATCGGCAGACCCAGTAATAAATTATCTCTTATCTCAAAAAGAGTCTTATATATGATAAGAGACTCCTCTCGTTCATCAAAAGACAAAAACCTATTCCGCGAACTCATTGCCAAGCCTCCTGCTTCTCTTACGGTTTCGCATACTTCCATTTGAATTGGAAAATGCATATCGCGTATCATGCGCTTAATAACTGCAGCCTGCTGTAGATCTTTCTGACCGAAGAAGGCAAAATCAGGTTGAACGATATTAAATAATGATGCAACCACCGTTGCAACACCCCGGAAGTGCATCGGACGAATTTCGCCTTCAAATCCTACCGTAATATTTTCGACAGTCACGAATGTTGAAGCTTCTTCCGAATACATTTCCTCTTTCAAAGGAACAAAAAGTATATCGCCCTTTTCTTTAGTAAGAAGTTCAGTATCCTGTTCAAGAGTTCGCGGATATTTTGCCAGGTCTTCTGTCGGACCAAATTGTATCGGGTTAACAAAGATACTGATAACCGTTATATCGCACTTCTTCTTCGATGCACGAACAAGCGAAAGATGACCTTCATGCAATGCACCCATTGTAGGGACGAGGCCAATCGTGTGATTTTTTTTTCTTGCTTCTACAATATATGAACGAAGCTCTGGAATTGTTGCGGTTATTTCCATAGAATAAAATAAGATAACAGATTTTACTTACTTTAAAAACCTATTGAACTCATAAATCACGATTTAGTTACACAAATATGTGAATTTGAACCAACATAGGGTCTATAAACGTTGCATTAGCGCCCTCACGACTACTCACAAAATAACAGCATCTTAGTGGCTCGAAGTATAGAAGAAATGCTAACACCGGAAACCGGACAAATCCTGCGGAAGGCTCGGGAAGCCCGTGGTTTGAGTATCGGTGAAGTCTCATCACGATTACGGATAAATGCGCACTATATTCAAAGTATGGAATCCGGCGATCTCAACCCACTTCCGCCAGGACCGTATCGTAAAGCTTTTATAACCGAGTATGCGAGATTCTTAAATATTAAAATAGAGGATCTACAAAGTACTGCGGCTTCCGAAGAACGAAACGAAGGTATTCTTTCTTCAGCAGTATCGGCAGTGCCCGGTGTTGCAAAAAAAATGACGCAATCGGCGGTAAAGACAACCGAATCAGCCTTCAAAAAAGTAGAAGAAGGCGTTAAAGATGCCGTCGAAGAAATTACCGCACGCGATCTTTGGGAAGAAGCTGATGAAGTCCGCAAGGAACGTTTGGGAATAAGACCAAGACCTCAGGAAGACCCGAGAATATCTATAAGAAAGAAAAATACCCCGGCTCTTATTCCCGGAGAACCTGCCCCACCACTAAGTGAAAGCCGTCGTGCCCGACGCTTAGAATTCGAACAAAAAAATGCCGATGAAGAGTACAATCCTATTGTTGAAGAAGAAGATGACCAAAATATCCGACCCGGTCTATCCCGTACAACAAAACTTGTTATAGGATTGCTTCTCGTAATCGGCGCTATTGTGGGTTATTCGATCTTTTCAAAAAAACAGCAACCAATAGTTATTGCTCCCGGAGAAAATACTTCGGTGAAGCTGCCTGCGCAAAAGCAAAAAGCTACATTACCATCGAAGAAAGATTCTCTTGTTACTATAGCGCCTTCCGCCGATTCACTTATCTTTGTTATCAGCGCAAAAGATTCGGTATGGGTCTCGATTTCACCGGATGTTGGAAATGGATTCCGCGGTAAACTTGCAAAAGGTGAAGTAAAAAGATTTTCTGCAAGAGATAAATACTTTATTTTTCTTGGTAATCAAAATGCGGTTTCCATGACGCTTGGCGGCAAATCCGTAAAGAATTTACCGACGATTCCAGGTTCAAATATTGTTGTACGAAATGTGATCCTTACTCGCGATCGAGTGGTCATACCTCCGGCTGAACAAAGTAAACTCACAGAAAAGAGGATGGATAAGAAAATCATGAAGTATCCTCAGATTAAAAAACAGATTCCGTCTGTTAAACCTGTATTGCCACGTTAATACGAGATGAAAGCAAGTGAATCAGCTCTTAAACGAATTGAAGAACTCCGAAGGGAGTTGAACGAGCATGATTACCGATATCATGTTCTTGCCCAACCGACAATCAGTGACCGAGAATATGATCTGCTGATCAAAGAACTTGAATCTCTTGAAGCAAAGTATCCGGAATTCACCTCCCCTGATTCGCCTACATCACGAGTAAGCGGTGAACCGACAAAACTTTTTCCTCCGGCAAAGCATGCCATCCCGATGCTTTCACTTGCCAATACATATAGCAAGGATGAAGTTCTTGAATTCGAGAGGCGCATTAACGATATGCTTGGACATACACCCAAGGAAGGATATGTTTGCGAATTAAAATTCGACGGCGTCGCAATGAGCCTGACATACGAAAATGGAAAGCTCGTTCGCGGAGCAACGCGCGGCGATGGAGTAACTGGTGACGATGTTACGGCGAATGTGCGGACTATTCGTTCAATCCCACTTGTGATTCGCGAAGCAAAAAAATATTCAGGCCTGAAGTTCGAAGTGCGCGGCGAGGTCTTCATGAGTCTTGAAGGTTTTCGCAAGATGAATGCAGAACGCGAAGAACTTGGTGACGTACCTTTTGCAAATCCACGCAACTCAACAGCAGGAACACTTAAAACGCTGGACTCAAAAGAAGTTGCGAAACGGCCGCTAATGTTCACTGCTTACCAATTGCAATTTATTGGTAAAGAAGCACCAGAATTACTTACGCAAACATCACGGCTTGAATTTTTGAAAGAGCTTGGCTTTCCTATCTCAAAATATACGAGTCACGTAAAAACGATCGATCAGATCATGGACTTTACGATGGAGTGGCAGGAAAAACGCGACTCGCTGCCTTTTGAGATCGATGGCGCGGTAGTAAAGGTCAATTCTCTCCGTGAACATGACGAACTTGGTACTGTTGCAAAATCTCCGCGTTGGGCAATTGCGTATAAATTTGAAGCTCGTCAGGCAAAGACGATCCTGAATGGCATTACTCTTCAAGTAGGAAGAATGGGAACGATCACACCTGTTGCCGAACTTGAGCCGGTGCCGCTAACGGGTATCACGATTCGCCGCGCAACGCTTCACAATGCGGATGAAATCGAACGTAAAGATTTTCGCATCGGGGATACTGTTATCATTGAACGAGGAGGTGATGTTATCCCGAAAGTTGCAGGAGTTGATCTTACGAAACGTCCGAAGAATACAAAGCCTTTTCATTACCCTAAAAGATGCCCTGCCTGTGACTCGCTCTTAGTGCATCCGGAAGGTGAAGTAAGTTGGTATTGCGAGAATCCTGAATGTTCGCCGCAAGTTGTTGCTCGGATCACCCATTTTGCATCGCGCGGAGCAATGGATATTGGCGGCTTAGGTGAGCAATCGGTTGAGCTATTTGTCAGTGCAGGTTTACTCAAAACGATCGATGATATTTATGATCTTTCAAATAAGTCAGAAGAGCTCCTTAGCTTGGAGCGAATGGGTGAAAAAAAGTTGGAAAACCTTCTTGCTGGAATCGAAAAGAGTAAATCGCAGTCCCCGGAGAAATTACTCTTTGGTCTCGGCATCCGACATGTCGGAGTAAATGTTGCGAAGTTGCTTATTCATTCATTTGAATCTATTGATGCAATCAGTGAAGCAAGTATGGAGCAAGTAGATGAAGTACCTTCAATCGGTCCGGAGATCGCCTCGAGTGTCTATCTCTATTTCAGAAATCCGAAAGTGAAACCGATACTCAATAAGCTTCATAGAGCCGGACTTGCATTCAGCGGCGAAAAAATAAAGCGCGAAGTCATTGAATCTGAATTCTTTGCAGGAAAAACTTTTGTTCTTACCGGCACACTCTCAGCGATGACACGTGATGAAGCAAAAGAAAAGATTGAAGCGCGAGGAGGAAAGATCACCGGATCAGTAAGCAAGAAAACCGATTACGTCGTTGCCGGTGTTGAAGCAGGCTCAAAACTTGATAAGGCAAATGAACTGGGTATCACTGTCTTAGATGAAGAACATTTTTTGGAAGAACTTGGATAAATAGCAACTCATTTATTTTTCAACTCTCAACTTCTCATGATTCCATCGCGTCCTCTCGATCTCGGCGGTATAATCAGCGAATCAATTCGGATTGTTAAGCGTACTTATTGGCGGGCGCCCCTTTTGTATCTACTATTCATATTGCCCGGATTTATTTTCACCCATTACGGACTTAATGAAGTAGTCGATAGGATGGAAATATTTGTTCAAAAATTTTCGGCAGTCTCTCCTGAAGTGCCCACTCTTGTCCGTGATTATTTTGTTGGCGGAGCCAGCAGAACAACAACCATTTCTATTTATCGTTTAGAATTTCCGGAATTTTTCGGAGTCATTGACAGTGTAAATACAACACTACAAATAAAATACCCTGATTCTTCACGCTCCTTGATTTTGTCCAGACTCGATAGTATTGCCAATGTCGTTAACAATAAAAACGGATCTTCAGCCGCAGATTTCCTATTAGCAGATCTTAGTGGCAGCCTTATTCTTACTGTCTTTGGATTGTTGCTTTTGATCTTGGGTTCGATAGGTTCCTCAGCAGCTTTATATGATCTCTCTTGCCGGGCATTTGAAGAACGCCCGTTACTCTTTAAACCGATCGTGAAACTTTCACTTACTCACTCAATGTGGTTGATTCTTATACAATATGCTATGATCTTCCTTGCCATGATTACCGGACTTGGAGTATTAATCGGGATTACCTCGGCAATTGCTCCGATCCTCGGAGTATTGGGATTTCTTGCTTCCGTATTTATTTTAGTTTATGCGGGAGTAAGAATTCTTTTTTCGAGTGTGGCCTTAGTAAGCGAAGAATTAGGTCCATTCGAAGCCATCAAGCGAAGCCTTGAATTAACAGTAGGCATCTTTTGGCGAGTGTTCGGGATATCTATTATTGCTGGTATCTTTATCTATATTGTGAGCATACTTATCCAGACTCTTCTTTCAGTTTTGATCTCCCCGGATCTAAAATGGTTCATAGAATTTCTCAGAGGAAATACAAACGTCTCACTTCTTTTTGCAGGTTTGAAAAGCGATTTATTTCACCTGGAATTAGTATTTCTTCTTTCATCTTTATTGACAGTCGGATTCCTCCCGTCTTTCCTCACAACGTTTTATTATGACCTTCGGACCCGGAACGACGGACCTTTAGAATATCCGGTGGAGACAGTTTTGTAAGATGAATCTGATTAGTTAATTACGTTGCCCTGTAATTTTCTTGCGGATTTTACTCTCCCAAAAATATGTTTCAGCCCCACTTGCAAAGGCTCGAAAGGAAAAATATATTCTTCCGAGCCTTGCAGGCGTTTTGTATTTTAAAAAAATTATGACGCCTCTTTATAAAAGTCTTTCGCATATTGTTAAAACGTTGCCTTCTCTGCCGGAGCTTCGAAGTGCAATCAAAGAAAAAAAAATATATACTCTTTCTAATCTCCCTTCATCGCTCGATGCTTTGCTGTTCTCCTATATCTATATGGAAGAGAGCCGGAATATTCTGCTCATCTTTGAAGAAGCTCGTGAAGCAGAGCGTGCATTTGACGATCTTATAAAAATAGTCGGAGAAGAAAAACTTGTCCTTTTCTCACAAGTGGCACAGCAATCATCGATCAAGCAAGAACTTCGAAAAAATACCGCTCAGTCAGAAAATTTTGGGCAAATTCTCGAAGCTCTGGAAAAACTTACTCAGGCAAAAGAAACTCTCATTATCGTTGCTGATGCGGATTCGCTCTTGATTTCTCTTCCCGGAGCACAGGCTTTTGCGAAAGAGACATTGAATCTATCTGTCGGCGAAGCAATCGGGTATGATTTTTTTTCGTGGTGGCTTCGTGAGCACCGATTTGAAGAGAAACAATTCGTAGAGACTTCGGGCGATTACGCAATTCGCGGGGGGATCATCGATGTCTTCCCATTTACCGATACCGTCCCCTTTAGAATAGAATTCTTTGGCGATGCTATCGAATCGATCAGGGAGTTCGATTCCATCAGTCAACGCTCCATCGCTCATCGACAAGAACTTGCAGTCGTTCCGAACGCACTCGAAGCAGAAGGGATACCCAGAACAGCGACGCTCTTCGATTATCTGAAAGAACAAGCCATCATTGCCGAATTCGAGCCGGAACACATCCATAATAAATTAGAGAAAGCAAGAGGTGAGAACATAGTTTTATTGCTTAAAGAGAAAGCAAATTTCCTTGTAACGAACTTTCCTGAACCAGATGCAGAAGTAATAGATTTCGAAGTAAAACGTCAGCCAAGTTTCAATGCCAATCTAAAAGTTATACGCGAGAAGATCCATGAATTAGTTGAGGCGGGAAATGAAGTTATTATTCTTTCCGAGTCGAACGAGTTGACAAAAAGAATGGAAGATCTTCTCGAATCCGGCGAAACACTGGGTGATCTTCAAGTCGATGTATATCAGAGTATTGACCAAACAGCTGAACAGGAAATTCTTTCGACCAAAGAAGGAAAGATCATCTATCAGACACCATCTCTCTCGCATGGTTTTCTTCTGCCTCATAACATAAAAAAAGTAGTTTTCACCGAGCACGAGTTATTCGGCAGACGCCGCGATCGCGGAGCTGCAAGCCGCAAACGAGCGTCGCGTGCAAAAGGCATTTCATTACGTGAACTTCGTACCCTAAAGCGCGGCGATCTTCTTGTCCACGAAGATAAGGGTATCGGCAAATTCATGGGGCTCGATACCATTGAAGTCCGGGGAGCTAAGCAGGAAGTAGTACGCTTGAATTATCGTGATAACGATGTTCTCTTTGTTAATCTCGATTATATTTCTAAACTTTCACGGTACTCTACAGCCGAAGTAAACGAAGAAAGCGTGAAACTTTCGAAACTTGGCTCACCGGCCTGGCAGAAGACAAAGGAAAAAACAAAACGCCGTCTTAAAGACATCGCCCGCAATCTGATCACAATCTATGCACGCCGGAAGAAGCAAGAGGGGTTTGTTTTTTCCAAAGACGATATTATTCAGCGAGAAATGGAAGCCGCATTCCTTTATGAAGATACACCCGATCAGGCAAAGGCAACAGAGGATCTGAAACGTGATATGGAAACAAGCGCACCGATGGATAGGCTTATATGCGGAGATGTCGGTTACGGCAAAACGGAAATTGCTATGCGTGCAGCAATGAAGGCAACCCTCGATAAAAAACAAGTTGCTGTGCTTGTGCCGACAACGATCTTGGCAGAGCAGCATGAACGTTCTTTTAAGGATAGATTAGAACGCTTTGGAGTTGCAGTCTCATCGATTTCCCGTTTCAAGACGTCGAAAGAGCAAAAGGAGGTTCTTGCAAAGCTCGCTGAAGGAAAAATTGATGTACTTATCGGCACTCACCGGTTGCTATCAAAGGATGTAATATTCAAGGACATTGGTTTACTCATCATCGACGAAGAACATCGCTTCGGCGTTGCTGCAAAAGAGAAATTGCGAGAACTCCGTTCGACAGTTGATACTCTGACTCTTACTGCAACACCAATTCCACGTACGCTCAATTTTTCCTTGCTTGGTGCACGTGATCTATCCGTGATCGAAACTCCTCCAAAAAATCGCCTCCCAATCCTCACTGAAATTCTGACCGATCTTAGCTCAGATACTATTCGCGAAGCAATCCGTCGCGAAATGGAGCGAGGCGGCCAAATTTATGCGATCAATGATAAAGTAATGGATATTGAAGTGTATGCATTGAAGCTCAGAGAGTTAGCACCGCGAGCACGAACAGGCATTGTTCACGGACAACTGACATCAACACAGATCGAAAAGGTCATGCGTGATTTCTTAGAGCGCAAGATCGATATTCTTTGTGCGACGAAGATCGTCGAATCCGGACTTGATGTGCCAAATGCTAATACGATCATCATTAATCATGCCAATAATTTTGGACTGGCTGAGCTCTATCAGCTTCGCGGTAGAGTCGGACGTTCGAATGAGCAGGCATATTGCTATCTCATCACGCCGCCAATAAAGCAGCTCTCGAAAGATTCGCTTCGCAGACTTGAAGCAATGGAAGAATTCTCCGATCTCGGAGCAGGTTTCCAGCTTGCAATGCGCGATATGGAGATCCGCGGCGCAGGAAATTTATTAGGCGCAGAGCAATCCGGATTCATCAATGAGATCGGCTTTGATCTTTTCCAGAAAACTCTTGCAGAGGCCGTCGATGAATTAAAAGAAGAAGAATTTAAAAACCTCTTTAAGGATCAGCCGCCAAGTAAATCGCGCAATGCATTTATTCGCAGAAGAAATGAGGAAAGCGAAGGCACTAATATTTCACTCGGGATGGATGCGCTCATTCCTGAGCACTATATAAAAGACGATGCGGAGCGCTTCAGCTTTTATCAGCGCTTTGCTTCTGCCTTACAAAAGAAGGAGATCGACGATATCCTGCAAGAACTTCAAGATCGTTTCGGTGGATTACCTGAAGAAACAATGAACTTAGGAAACATTGCGTATGCAAGATTATTAGCGCAAAAGTTGGGCTTTAAAAGTGTTATATTCGATGAGGCAACACGTTCACTTCGCATTTCACTTCCGGAAGAAAGTCAGTCGGAATACTATCAGCTATTCTTTCCGCTGATCATCGATAAATTTACTGTCATTGGCCAATCTAAGATCAGACTAGTCAACGAAGGAAAAAAGCTTCGTATTATTATAAAGTTGCAAGCAAAAGAAACAGCTGAGAGATGGGATGAGATCGAAAAGATTTTGACAGAGTTGCAGCCGACGGATTAGTAATGCCATTAAATCGCAGCTAATGACTTCGCACCATATAATTTATGCGAGTAAATATACTCCCTGACTTTATCCGGCACCAGATAACGGATGCTTACGCCTTCTTCTACCCGTTCGCGAATATCAGTCGATGATGTTTCGATGATCGGGCTATCGAGAATCGTGATCTTTTCGAGAAGTGATGGCGAAAGGACATAATCATCGGTCATCATGCGCGAAAGCACGACAACTTTACATTGTTCCAAAATTTCATCCATACGATGCCATTTATGAAATGTGTCTGCATTATCGATTCCGACGACGAGATAAAGTTCGTTGGCAGGGAAAAGCCTTTGAATCTGCTGAACGGTATCGATAGTATAAGACTTCCCTGCTCTTTTGGTTTCGATATCAGATAACTCAAAGATTGGATTATCTTGAATCGCAATTCTTGTCATTTCAAGACGATGTTCTGATGAAGAAGAAATGGGCTTGAGCGGATGGTCACCGGCTGGTATAAAAAGCAATTTATCTAAGCCGAGTTCTTCGGTTGCATATTGCGCTTCAACAAGATGCCCGATATGGATTGGGTCAAAAGCGCCACCGAAGATGCCAAGCTTATTAAAAGTCATTGTTATTACCTCCGGCTAATAATGCGGAATTCCGTCCGTCGGTTCCGCTGCCTGCCCTCTTCTGTTACGTTTGACGCAATCGGTTTTGAAGCGCCATATCCTTTTGCTGTTACACGTGTTATATGAACGCCATGAGTTGTAAGATATTCTCTTACGGCATCAGCACGCTCCTGAGAAAGTTTTCGATTTGCTTCATCGGTACCTATGCTATCGGTATGACCCGAAATCTCTATCTTTATCTTCGGATATTCTTGCATGAATTTCGTCATGTGTCGAAGTTCTGTGATCGATTCTTTACGCAACGTCGCTTTATTAAAGTCGAAGAAAATATTATTTAGTTCAACAACAGTCGTATCGTTGCCTCCATTCATACTAAAAGAATTAGTATTATTCCCGCCGGTGGAGTCATAAGGATTTTTTCCGTTCGAAGTATTATTCGAAGCAAATATCTCACTGTCAACTCGTGTCAGGGCGATCTCGTAGTGTATCTCCTTATATTGTGCCGAATCCGGAACGGAATAATTATTTGAATAGAAGGCATAATGCGGGGCAGAAGCCGTAATACCATAATTTTTTCCTGCGGGAAGAGAAATTTGGAATTCACCGGTTTCGCTATTCGACCGGTACTCGGCAAGAATCTGATCTTTTACAAGATCAGTCACTTCGATCTTCGCACCAAGAAGTTTTTTCGTCTTTTTATCGAAAACTTTTCCTGTTACAAGGGTAACAGGGTATGGACGCATATTCGGAGGCAATATCGCTTCGTAAATATCAAGACTTCCTTTGAGACTATCTCGCTGACTTGCATAAAATATTTTATCTCCCCGGCCGGGTATAGTCAAGAATTCATCGTCGCCGGATGAATTAATGGGTGAACCAAGATTCACAGGCTCGCTCCATGAGCCATCATCCTGTTTGCGAGTCATGAAAAGATCGTGTCCGCCGAAGCCCGGACGACCGTTCGAAGAAAAGTAAAGCGTTCTTCCGTCATTGGCAATAAAGGGAGAACGTTCACTGCCACCGGTATTAACCGATGGACCAAGGTTTACAGGCTTTCCCCATGTCCCGTCAGTTCCCTTGTCAGCAACCCAAATATCTTCCGACCCATCAATAGAACCGAAACGGCGGCTTGAGAAATACATCGTCAGCCCATCCGGAGAAATAGAAGGCTGAGCATCCCAAGAAGGAGAGTTAAATTCTCTCCCCAGATTTTTGGGGGCACTCCAGACCGTTCCGTTTAATTCGGAATAATAAATATCACAATCACCGAAACCCTCAGGCCTCCTGCAAAGAGAATAAAAGACTGTTTGACCGTCGGCGCTGATTGAGACTGCACCTTCATCATCTTTAGAACTTAGCGGCGGTGGTAACGCCACTGGCTTGCCCCAACCTGCTGCTCCGAGCGTGGTGTAAAAAATGTCATCTCCAAAATCTTTTGTCTCTGCATATTTTTTTGTATTTGTTGAGGGGCGGCGAGAAGTAAAATACATTGTTTTACCATCTGATGTCACAGTTGGTGAGAAATCGTCGTAGGGTGAATTGATCTCACCTCGAAGCGGAATCGGATCCTGAGTATTTTTCGGCTTTGCGCGAAGCGCCATCGATTGCTCCGTGAAAGTGATCAATGTTGTTGCATCGCGGACGGCAGCAGAATCTTCGGTGATAATCGGTTTTATTTTCTGGACAAAGAGTCTATAATACATTACTGCACTGTCGTTCTTTTGCAGCGCTTTATAGCAGGTGGCGAGATTATACAAATTATAATCGTCGAAATTCGAATCGAGAGCAACAGCTTTATGTAAAAATTGAATGGCACGGGGATAATTATGCAAGTGCTGGTACATTGCTCCGATACGCTCGACAGGATAGGGATATTTCGGATCTGCAGCAATAGCTTTATTATATTCAAAAAGCGCTTCGGAAAGTTTATTCTCCTGCTCGAAATTATAACCTGCACGGGAAGCTTTCAAAGCAACCTTGTTGCTTTGCGCAAAGACCGGATGTGAAAATATGCAAAGCAGAACACCAAAAGCCATGCACGGTCTTAATGATCGCATCATATACTATAAATATCTGAATTGTAAAGAAGTATCAAGATATTTCGTTTTGCGTTTCCCCTTCATTATGTTTTCTGCTGCGGTCCTCGAATTTGACAAGTAATACTTCCTTTGGCGTCCTTTTGAGAACGGTAATAATTATGCCGCCGGTTTCCTTTTCTTCAGCCGTCTCGGGAATATGTCCGAAAAGTTTGGTCACATATCCACCTACAGAGTCGTATTCGTCATCTGTAGGGATACGGAAATCTTCAAAAAAGGATTCGATATGCTCATTGGCGTCCGGAGTGGATAGTTGGGCGGAAAGAATTAAGGACTTTTCTTTAATATCCTTCTGAACCGCAGGCAGATCATCATCATATTCNNCGATACCTGCAGTGCCACCGAATTCATCAACGACTATTACCATATGGAATTTTCTCTGCTGCAATTCGCGCAAAAGTTCGGAGATCAATTTTGTCTCAGGGACGAAGCCCACCGGACGAGTAATATCATAAAGGATAATAAGATCGGGATGTTCGATGAGTGCGAGAACATCCTTCGAATACACTACACCTATGATATTATCGAGAGTATCTTGAAACACCGGAAGTCGAGTATAGCCTTCACCAATAATGCGATGAATGACTGATTCACGTGAGCTTTCTATATCAATGGCAACGACCTTTGTACGGGGTACCATCACTTCACGAACCGTTTTCTCTGTGAAGTCAAGAATATTTTCTATGAGCTCATTTTCTGTCTTATCCAGTACACCGGTTCTGGCAGCTTCTTCGAGCATCACACGAAACTCTTCTTCAGAAATCCTGCTTTCGGCAAAACTCGCTTTGTCGCGGAAAGGCTTCAACACAATATTTGCCAATAGGACCGGCAAATGCGTGAAGGGCTTAATAAACTTCAGCGAGGCAAGGATTGCACCAGAGAAGAACAGCGCTATTCCACGATTACGATGTAAGCCAATGGATTTCGGAATCAGTCCTCCGAAGGTCAGCAAAAGCCATGAAAGAACAAGTGCCGTGATAATAAGAGAAATAACAATACTTGTCGTATTTGACAAATGAAACCAATACATCAGCACATCGCTTAAATCTTCGACAGCAAAAAACCCGGCAAAGGTTGCGGCAAAGACAACGGAAAGAATCGAACCGCTTTGGACAAATGCGAGAAATTCTTCCGGACGAGCTTTAATTTTCAGGACGCTATGTGCTTTATGCTTTGTCTTCTCGGATTCCTCCGGATCTTCGGTAAGTTTTTTCAGCGTACTGCGTCTGACCGTAAGCACGCTTGTTTCTACGAGCGAAAAGAACGCGTAGAATATAAGTGCGATAAGAATAAAGAATATCTCTAATGAAAGTGGCAGCATATTTTCTTACATGCTCTCCGGAGCCGTTACGCCTAAAATAGAACAGCCGTTTGCAAGGACTTGTTTAGTCGCAAGAGCAAGAGCAAGCCGCGCCGATTGTATAGGTTCCGGTTGACCGACAATCCGGCAATCATGATAAAACTTATGGAACTGTGCTGCAACCTGCCGCAAATATTCGCAGATATGATGCGGCGCATATGCATCTGCTGTCTGCAAGACCAAGGCCGGAAAGCGTCTTAATATCTTTATCAGAGCAAGTTCTTCAGGATGCTCAAGTGCTGAAAGATCGGCTTGGAGAAGGACTTTCGTATCAACTTCCTGCTGATCTGCAAATTTTAAAATGCTTGCAACCCTGGCATGAGCATATTGCACGTAATACACAGGGTTCTTCTCCGATTGTTTTTTCGCAAGTTCGACATCGAATTCCAGATGCGATCCGGCAGCCCGCATATTAAAAAAGAATTTCGTGGCATCGGCTCCGACATCATCAAGAAGTTCATCGAGCAAATAGTTCGAACCGCTTCTCTTGGAAAATTTGATGACTTCCGTTCCCGAAATAAATGTCACCATCTGATGAATGATGACCTTCACTTTTTCCGAATCAAAACCAAGCGCTTTGACTGCTGCCAGAACATCGGGGATCGTCGCAATATGATCGGCGCCGAAAATATCGACTACCAGATCGTAACCTCTGGATAGTTTATCCTGATGATAACAAATATCCGGAAGACGGTACGTCGGTTCACCGGTGGATTTGACGATCACCCTATCCTGATCTTCGCCCATCTGACTGAGTTTCAGCCAGACAGCTCCATCTTTATCGTAGGCTAAACCTTTTTCTTTTAGTTCTGCTACGATCTTCGTGATGGCCCCGGATTTATACAGTGTATTTTCATTGAAGAAAATATCATGATGGACTCCCAGACGATGAAGCGTATTTTTGATCCGTGCGAAATTGGCTTCTTCGGCAATTTTCTGAAAATCGCTTAATTCGGCATTGCGAAGACTATCGCCGAACTTCACAACGATCTCTTTTGCAATATCAACGATCTCGGCGCCGTGATAGCCATCTTCAGGCAATTCAACCCGATCGCCTAACTCCTGAAGATACCGACCCCTTGTCGAGACGGCAAGATTGCGCATCTGATTACCGGCATTATTGAAATAATATTCTCGGATGACTGTATATCCGGTCCACTCCAATAGATTCGCAATAGCAGCTCCGAGGCAAACTTGCCTGCCATGCCCGGCATGAAGATTGCCTGTCGGATTGGCGCTGACCCATTCGAGATTGACCGTCTTGCCAAGATACTTTTCCGAATGTCCGAAGCTACCACCAAGAGAAAGTATTTCGCCAAGCGCATTCTGAAAATATTCTTTCGTGAAACGGATATTAATAAATCCCGGTCCGGCTATTTCGACTGCTTCTATGACTGTCGAATCTTTGGCAAGTTTCTCAATGATTTCATTTGCGATAACACGTGGAGCTNNAGAGATCACCATGATCCGGATTCTGAGGAGTTTCAAATTGGATCTGACCGGAAAAATCCGGCGCTACCTGAAGCAAACTATCTGAAAAAACGGGTAATAAGTACTCTTCCATCAATATAAAAAGTGCAGTAACCTATATATAGTTGGTCAGATAACGCGAAACGGCCAGTTAAGGCTCCGAGTCCACATACTTGATTTCGTCAGAAGCTCGCGTAATTTTTCAATTTTCAAAGAACATACATTTCACGCGCTCACGGTTAAGT
>PLXB01000240.1 GCA_003151215.1 Ignavibacteriota bacterium | reverse complement strand
CTTTTCTCTTTCCACTGATCTATCTATGTAAGTCATTGCCTTTCGGAGGCAAGCACCGCATTGTTCTATGCGGGACTGGAATACTATTTTGTAACATAAAACATACTAATGAAAAATCAAACAATTCGCCGCAGCATTCTGCTCGGCTTGGCTACAGCCTTTATCCTGCTCACAAGCAGTGCAACCATGGCACAGAGTGTTGCCGGACGTATTGCATTCGGCATCGATGCCGGGGGCAATAAATACTACGGTAATTTTACCGACAATCAGTTTGCCCTCCATGGGGATGCGTTTATCCGCTGGAATATCACGGACTGGATTTCTCTGCACGCTGCCTATAATGGTGGAGAATTGAAATATAAAGCTACCGCGCTCGAGCCGGGCGCAGGCATCGGCACTTTGAATCATACGCGCGTAGGTGGATGGGACCTGATGGGTTCTTTCAATGTCTTTCCGGACCAGCAATTCGTCCCATATGTTATTGCAGGTATCGAGGCTCTCAATTTTGAGCCGAAAGATGCTGGGGATGTTTCGTTGCCAAATAATGCGGCAGGAGCTTATAGCAAGAATGTAATTGGTGGTGTTATGGGCGTTGGTTTCGAAATGTACATTTCGGATAAAATCACCTTCAATGGTAAAGGACTCCTGCATTTGACCGGCACAGATTGGATCGACGATTATTCCAATCCAGCAAATTACCGTCAGGATGCATTTCTTACAATGGGCGTTGGATTCAGCTATTACATATTTGCACCCAAAACGGAACCGGTAATGGCTGTTGCTGAAACCCATCAGAGTACGACAAATGTGACGAACGTTTATCAAACGGATGTTTATCACACGGATACGATATTCGTAAAGGGAGCGACCGATACGGTCTATCTCAGAAGGCCTAAGGTCAATACGATTTACACTTTTCCGGGCACGCTTTTCATCGTTAACACGGATCAGTTCAACTCCAATGAGCCTGGCAACATGCAAAATCTCTACAACATTAAGGCGCTTGTAGAACAATGCCCCGAAATGAAAATCGAGGTTCAGGGATTTGCAAGCGAAGAAGGCACTCCGGAACGGAATCAGGAATTATCCGAACAACGTGCTTTGCGCATCAAAACGTGGCTCGTTTCGCAGGGAGTAAGTCAGGACAAGATCACTCGGACGATCGGTTATGGCACATCACGGCCTGCCGTTATCGAGCATACAGGTGGTCCTGCTGCAGTACTCGAAGCAGAGCGAACGCAGAATCGCCGTATTGCGGTCAAAGTTGTTGAGACTTGCAAGTAATCAAGACTTGCATTAAAGAAAAAGCTCTGCCATCTGGCAGAGCTTTTTCTTTTTAAGTCTTCGTGTAATTCCAACTCTTACCTAAAATCTTTCACCACTAACTGTGGTGTAACGCGGCCGTTATATTCATTCTCTTCCAGGTAAAAGACCATTTCGAGATCTTTGCGTCCTTTACCATTCGGAGCTGTTAGTTCGCGGATACGTTCGCCGAGGCCGAAGCCAATGGCTTCGATCGTTCCGCCACCGAGTGTGAAGGGTACAACGTTCGGCAACATATTTCCATCTTTAGCCACTTGAATAATATTTGCTGAGCGTACCTGAAATTTAAGATGCGAAGTAGTTTTTCCCACGATGCGCGGAAAGCCAGCCACTTCCACATCCTTTGCGTAAAATACCGGCCGCATATTATCCGGTCCGTAGGGTTGAAATTGACGAATGATCGCGAAGACCTTGGGATTAAGCTCATTTAGATCGACCGAGGCATCGACACGGATTTCCGGTTGCAGCATATCTTCCGATATCATTTCGCTGGCAACCGTATTGATCGCCTGACGAAAATCCGGAAGCCGGTCGATCTCGATCGAAACTCCTGCCGCATACTTATGTCCGCCGAATGTGACGACTTTATCTTCACACCGTTTGATCGCCGAATGAATGTCAAATCCGAGAATAGATCGGGCACTTCCCTTGGCGACACCGTCAATGGTTGTAAGAAGAACCACCGGGAGGTGGTAGCGCTCGACGAGTCTGGAAGCAACAATGCCTATTACTCCCGCATGCCACGCAGGATTATGTAGCACGATAATTTTGTCTCGGGTGCGGTTGAGCATTCCATCCACAAAATTGCACGCCTCGAAAAATGCTTCTTCATCGATACGGCGCCGGGTGCTGTTTTCGAATTCTAATTCAGTGGCATGATGATGGGCTTCGTCATCGGTCTTGGACATAAGCAACTGGACGGCACGNNTTGCCTGCATGCAGATGAGCGGCCTGAATAAGTGCTTTCAGGCCAGGTCGTGGGCGTTCGTTGATATGCTTTAGTCCGAGAAAAGTCAGAATACGATTCTCGCCTTTTAGAGAGACAATATCGGCCGAACTCGCCATCGCAACGAAGTCGATAAAGTCATAAGCTCGATCGCCCAATTCTAATTCTACGCATAACGCTTGAATGAGCTTGAACCCAACACCGCAACCGCAAAGATGTTTATACGGATAGTTGCAATTGCCCTTGATAGGGTTGAGAATTGCATAGGCATCCGGTAATTGGTTGGCCGGCTCATGGTGGTCGCAAACAATAACATCGGCTCCG
>PLXB01000250.1 GCA_003151215.1 Ignavibacteriota bacterium | reverse complement strand
CATAATCTTTATCTGCATTCATCGCTCGTGAAATCGCGGCGAACCGATAGATCGTATGCAAGCATTAAGCAGGCGATCAAATTCAACACCATCGATACTTTCTTCGCGCTTAACCTGGCGTTCTTCGTTAATGCGGCAATTCTCATCATGGCAGCTTCGGTATTTTTCGAGAATGGGTTAGTCGTCACCGAAATTCAGCAGGCGTATATGACGCTCACTCCGCTGCTGGGGACAACGCTTGCGGGTACTGCCTTCGCTATTGCCCTACTTGCATCGGGGCAGGCTTCGACAATAACCGGAACACTTGCCGGACAGATCGTGATGGAAGGTTTTTTGCATATCAAGGTACGTCTGTGGCTTCGGCGGATGATCACGCGGCTGATGGCAATTGTCCCTGCCGTGATAGTGATCGCGCTGAATACTTCCGGCGGAGTGGAGTCGCAGAACCATGCAGTGTACCAATTGCTTCTATTCTCGCAAGTGGTACTTTCCGTGCAGCTTTCCTTTGCAACGATTCCACTCGTGCTTTTTACGGGAAACTCTGAAGTGATGGGACGATTTGTGAGTCCGTTCTGGCTCAAGGCGATAGCGTGGATTGCCGTGATCTCGATTGCGGGATTGAATGCATATTTGTTAGTGAAAGAGATTTTTTAAAATTAAATATAAAGTGTCATTGCGAGGAGTCGCGAAGNNTGCTTCGTCGGACTAAAGTCCTCCTTGCAATGACACTGTAATAAACTTTTTTTTATGAGCACCCCTTCAATAGAAGATTACGTAAAGGCAATATACAAAGCGGAGTCCCTTGGCGAAGTGAGTTCGCAGGATATTGCAAAACGTGTCGGCGTAAGCGCTCCGGCAGTGAGCAAAATGCTGCGCAAACTGCAAGAGCTTCGCTTTGCCAAAGTTCATCCTAAAACAGGGATTCATCTGACTGTCTCCGGTCGCAAGACTGCGTTACAAACCATTCGCAGACATCGCCTGCTCGAATTATATCTCGTGAAGGAGTTAGGATACCGCTGGGATGAAGTTCATGACGAGGCGGAGAAATTAGAGCATCATATCAGCCGGTTATTTGAAGAGCGAATTGCTGCACGGCTCGGTCATCCCGAATTCGATCCGCATGGCGATCCGATCCCGACAGCAGAGGGAAATATTTCCGTTATTGACGAGCAACTGTTATCTCAATTCTCCGCTCCGGCTAAACTTATCATTACCCGGATTCTTGACCGCGATCCGGAGTTATTGCGATATGTTGCAGAATTACAATTATTGCCCGGCACAAAAATAGCATTATCGGAGCAGGAAAAATTCGGCGGATCGTATAAATTAAAGATCGGGAAAAAGATCATTCTGCTCCCACCGGAAGCAGCGCAGCAGATATTTGCGAGGATCGTCTGAACCTTGATTTTAAGAGATCATTGAGATGAAGAGAGATAATGGTTCACATCCCAAAAATCTTCTTCATCTCATAACATCATGGTTCAGACAATTTCTCCAGCGGCATTCCGCAGATCGGACACGATCCACGCGAATTCGATAGTTCATGCGGATGCATGGGACATACATATTTCGGAGGCTTATCAAATTGCGCATCAACGATCACGGGAAAGCCCTTTTCTATCTGCAAAGTAAAGAGACCCTTGCTTCCGATGGCGCACCGATCGAAGATCAGCGTATCGGCTACGGGAAATGCCATTGTCATCGCCGGCATCAGACCTTCGATTCGCTCATGCTTAATGATCATTTTCTTTTCAGCGAACAATTTCTTTTTGACTGTTGCCTTTCCCTGATAGACCTTTCCTTCGACGATCGAATCCCGAAGGTTTACAGTATGATGCAAGTGATTTCCGGCAGCACTTTGCGAAAAGCCAAGCAGAAGAAGATTTGCGATTATCGTTTTGATCATAGATCTACAAATATACGCGAGTGATGGAATCGGGTTCCAATCTGAACTAAAATCCAACTCCGGTAAGTTGTCCATGCACGATTGTTAACTTTAATGGGGAAAAATTATGCTTGAAGATTATATAGGATCTGCCATGCCNNTCATCCGTGCTTTTCTTGTTTTTATTATTGCGCTTATCCTGATCCGTGTTGCCGGCATCCGGACATTCGGCATGAAATCGGCATTCGATAACATCATCATTCTCCTTCTTGGCGGCATACTTGCCCGTGCCGTGTATTCATCCGATTCAATAATCGCGATCCTGACTGCATGCTTAGTTATCGTCCTGATGCACAGGCTTTTTGCGATACTATGTGTGTATAGCGATGCTTTCGGAAAATTAGTAAAAGGAGAAAAGACGTTACTTTTCAAACATGGAAGAGTTAACACGGCGAACATGCGCAACAGCTTGATCAGTCATAAAGATCTCGATGAAGGAATTCGGATGGCAGGACATGCTGAGTCGCGTGAAGCAGTGGCAGCGGCTTATCTTGAACGGAACGGACAGATCAGCATCATACATAAAGAAATGGAAGTTTAAGCCTTCACCATTTCTCCGTGTTCGGGAATGGAAATATCGTATATCTTCTCTTCTGAGCCAACGATCGTCCCGCGTTCCCAGGGTTTTTCGCCTGAGATAATATCCTGAATGACCATTAATCCTTTGAGCACTGAATCGGGACGCGGAGGGCAACCGGCAACATAGACATCGACCGGGAGAAATTGATTAATTCCCTGCACAACGGCATAGGTTCTATAAATTCCGCCGCTTGAAGTACAGGCTCCCATTGCCATCACATATTTGGGATCGGGCATTTGGTCATAGATCTTCCTGACAACCTTCGCCATTTTGTAGGTCACGGTTCCTGCAACGATCAGCAGATCAGCCTGACGCGGTGAGAATCGGAACACTTCACTTCCGAATCGCGAGACGTCATATCGCGGACCTGCGAACGCCATCATCTCGATCGCACA
>PLXB01000241.1 GCA_003151215.1 Ignavibacteriota bacterium | reverse complement strand
TCATGAAAGAACTCGGCTACGGCAAAGGCTACAAATATGCTCACTCCGAAGAAAACGCCCATGCCGAAATGAACTGCCTGCCTGATGAGTTAAAAGATAAAGTATATTACGATCCGACGGAATATGGAAAGGAGAAGGAGATTCGGGAAAGATTGAAGGGGTTGGAGCCGGGGAAATATTTGTAAACCACTTCCATACGAAGTATATTTGCGGATAGAAATCTAAAAGCAATCAAAGCATGGCAGAAACACATCCGAACTCACGATTAGAAACTTTTTGCGATGGAGTATTTGCGATCGCATTAACACTGCTGATCATTGATATCAAGATCCCTCCTACCGAGACCATTCACAGCACTGCGGATTTCTGGCTTGAGCTTGGGCATATTGCTCCATCCATTTTCGCCTTCGTCCTCAGTTTCATCGTGATCCTGATAACATGGNNACAATCATCATAATGGCGCAAAGCTGGTTGCGAGATCATCGAGTTCATTTGTGTATGCCAACGGCTTTTTGCTGCTGGCAGTCGTTTTTGTTCCTTTTCCTACGGCGTTAGTCGGAGAATATCTATTCACCGATCACGCCGCTCCCGCAGTCATGCTCTATGAAACTGTCTTTGCTTTGCAGGCAGTGGGCTGGATCTTAATAACCTCAGCCATCATTAAGAACAATTTAGCTAAAAATGAAAAGGCATTAGCGCGAGTCGGGAAAACAGAAAGTACGGGTATTTTGCATTCACGATCTACGCGCTTTGCACAATAATCGCCTACTGGTTCCCGCTGACAATTGCCGCTATCACCACAGCGATCTGGGTATTTTGGCTCGTCTACGGAATAAGTATGAAGGAGGAATGAGAGATTATCATCTTTGATAAAATTTCGTATGAGAAAAAAACAATCAACACTTCTCCGCTCTCTTGATGAGCATCTGACAAAATGGATGGCTGATCACAGCATTCTGTTTTTGCGGATCGCCGTCGGAATTATTTTTTTCTGGTTCGGTATATTGAAATTTTTTCCGAGCATGAGCCCTGCCGAAGATCTTGCGGCAAGAACGATCAGTAAACTTACATCATGTTTTATTTCTCACGATCTCTCTATTCCGGTCTTAGCAGCATGGGAATGCCTGATCGGAATCGGGCTTGTATCGGGTAAATTTCTGCGCGCGACGTTGGCGCTTTTATTTCTGCAGATGCTCGGGACTATACTGCCTCTATTCTTTTTTCCGGAGGAAACATTTATCCATTTTCCTTATGCGCCGACCTTGGAAGGACAGTACATCATCAAGAATCTCGTCATCATTGCCGCAGCGATCTTCATCGGATCTACGGTCCGCGGCGGCGCCGTCGTTGCCGATCCCGAAATCGCCGATGCTGCCAAGCGCGAAGAAGAGGAGCATGTGCGGGAAGGAGGGTAGAACTTTCAGCGCGGGTAAGTGTTGCAATCAGATAATACTCGTATTATGAAAACACGAATCCTTCTCCTTCTTTTTGTTATTCTGATTACATACTGTGATGGATATTCTCAGTGGGAGCAAATAAATGGGCCTAAATGGAGGGGGCGCACTTTGTTTTGTCGTAAGCAACAATAATTTATTTGTCGGAACCTATGGGGGCGGTATATTTCGTTCATCGGACAACGGTGCAACTTGGATACCTTCAAATAATGGGTTAACGAATTTTGATGTTTTTTCACTTGTCGTTTTCGGAGGGAATATTTTTGCCGGAACGAACAGGAACTTGTTTCGATCCCAAGATAGTGGGATGAGTTGGGTTGAAGTNNGTGAATGGCGGTTTGTATCGCTCTATTGATAGTGGGGCGCATTGGACTGATGTAAATTCTTACCCGATTAATGATGTCATCATCACCATTGCAATTTCCGGCACAAGCCTTTTTGTAGGAACATGGGGAGGAGGAGTATTTCGTTCTACTGATAACGGTATAAACTGGGCCTCAGTTAATACTGGTTTAACGAATACAATGATTTACACTCTTGCCCTTTCAGGCAATGATATCTTTGCAGGTTCTAATGGCAACGGAGTATTTCGATCAAGTGACAATGGGGAAACTTGGGCTGCAATAAATAAAGGCATGAGGGAAAAGCTGGGTTGGGCTCAATAACAGATTAATGAGTGGGGGCGGTCAGGTTCGTTCGTTTTCTACATTAGGTACAAATCTCTTTGCAGGGGTCGACGGAAATGGCATCTTTCGTTCTTCCGACATGGGGGCAAGTTGGAATAACGTGAGTAATAATTTAACAGATTATTATTTTTATTCGATTATCGCATACGGCACAAATCTATTTGTGGCTTCTGAGACAGGTGTATTTTGTACATGTGATAGTGGGGCTAGTTGGAAAAATGTTGGACTGAACAATTTTATAGTTACATCACTTGCCATTTCAGGCTCGAATCTTTTAGCAGGTACTTTTGGTGGCGGCATTTGGGAAAGAGAGATAACTCAGTTGGTTAGCTCTGGCGTATCTTTAAATCAAATATCAGATTCTTGCCTATCTCAAAACTTTCCCAATCCTTTCTCGAAGAGCACTACTATCCCTTTCAACCTTCTTGATCGCGCTTTCGTATCGATGAAAATGTATGATATTACAGGACGGGAAGTTGCAACGTTAGCGAATGAAACTCTTGATGCAGGATCGTACACGAGGACTTTTAATGGTGAGGGAATGCCAAACGGGACTTATCTCTGCCGTTTTGAAGCAGGCGCAATTAGGGAAGAGAAGACGCTTCTTCTCTTACGATAAAAATTGGTAACAACTTTTTTAAGAACACATTGCCTGCGATTTGCATCGCAGGCTTATTGCTGGGCAAAGAAATGCAGCGTCAATTTTCATTGACTTTTTTCAGAACGATCTCTTTTTAAGCTTTGAAGTGTAAGCTCGTTTACGCCGGGTTGTATTCGAAGCGCGAGAGAATAACGCCGCTGCCGCTATGATTCAGGCAATAGATAAGCCTGTTTCTGCCATCGGGAACGGGTGAAGTGACGCCTCCAAGAAGTCTTGAAGAGCCGCAGTAATGGCAGGCCTGGATTTTTTCGATCTCTTCGCGGAATTTATCAGCAACTAACTTTTCGGCAATATATGTATTTTCCATTGTGGGTAATAATGGTTAAATGAGTTGATAAGTAACACTAAACTAATTGGGCAAAACTATAATACAAATATACTACATTTTTTTCGCGAGGAAAAAAATTCATTTTACGTACATGCCATTCTCAGTGTGTATTCATGCGAAACGAAGAATCCCATAATATTGATAATATTTTAGTTGCTGCAATGAACGGGATCTCCTTACTCGGCTGCTTGGATTCTTCAAAATGACAATAGCAACACTTGGAGAAAGCTAAGATTTTTTGAATTAGCCGAATTAAGCTAAAAAATCTCTTATTATTTTTCAATAACTTACAACCTTTTTTCAATTTATTTTGGATGGGCACCTTGACAAATGACAAATAATTTCGTATATTTGTATTCAGAAGTTTGAACAAGCTCCCGTTTGTTGATATTTTTGCTATATGACCTTACAACTCTTTAGCAGCAATTTTTAAGGATCGTGAGGAACTGCTATATTGGGATAATTTCTGAAAAAAAGACTGCCAAACCTACGATGCTGATAACCTTTTGATCAGCATTACCACCACAATATCCGGTTACCAAACCAATAGCTAATGTAGTATTAGCGAACCCTGTTCATTGAAAATTTAAAAAATTCAACTGCTTTCCTTACTTTTGAAAGGCGTTTGCTGCAGCGGACGCCTCTCACATGGAAGGAGAGACTTTTTCACTTGCTTTCTTGGTTACAAATTCAGAGGAATTTCGTAATAAGGTTCGTGATGCGACTACTATTTTCTATCTCCATCGTTTTCCTGGCCTTTGGCGCGCTTCGTGCGCAGCCGATGACAGACCATGACTTTCAGCAGCAATACCGGCTGGCGCGAGTCTATGAGGAAACGCGCGATATGAATAATGCCATTCGTATCTATGCGGAATTGCATAAAGCGCGTCCCGATGCGATCGATGTATCCGAAGGGCTTTTTCGCGGGCTCTATTCGGTAAAACGATATACCGAAGCCGAAATGCTTTTGAGCGAACGTCTTGCTGCGAAAGAGCCGGAAACCTATGATCTCTATCTGAATCTTGCCCGGGTCCGCTCGAGGCTGAATAAAAAATCCGAAGCGGTCGATGCATTTAACCATGCAGCGGCATTTGCCAAAGAGGTGAATTTTTATGCGGTCTCGATCTCCGTTGCACAGACAATGATCGAAGTCGGGTATCAGGATGAAGTGCTTGCCTTGCTTATCCGACAGCGGAAGAATTCCGACCAAAGCGATCTTTTTACCGATCAGATCGCCGGCCTCTATTTCAAACTCGGCAAATATGAAGAAGGCACGAAAGAATACCTTTCAATGCTGGATAATAACGAACAGAATCTTTCCATCGTCGAGCAGCGCCTTGCGCAATTCACTGCCGATACTTCCGTGCGGCGGTCGATCATCCGGATCGTTACTTCTCATCTCGATGCCGATGGTGCTTCCCCTGCCCAGCTGCGGCTTTTAGGATGGTGCTACGGAGAGCTGAAAAATTATAAAGGCGCTCTGGAAATTTATCTGAAGCTTGATAATCTCGGAATAAGATCTTCCTCATCGAGCGCAGGAGGATACGAACTTTATCAATTCGCCGAACGTATCCGGAATGAGGGAGCCCTTGATGTGGCTGTCATGGCATATAACGAGGCGATCAAGCGTTTTCGCAAAGGCGCCGGTATTGATCCGCAGCGAAAATATTTCGTTTCAATGGCAGAGCTTGGCGCATTAAAAACCAAAGAAGCTTATCTCCGTTCGATCCCGAATGTTTCCCGTGATTCGCTTGAACAGCTTGCCGCAGATTATCAGAATTATGCTCAGCCGGATCTGCAAAATGATCTTGCTTTCGATGCATTGCTTCATGCCGGAGAGCTTTCGTTCAAAGTTCTCCGTAATTATCCGAATGCGCAGTATATCTATGAGAATGTTCTGAAGCGGTCGCAATCATTTAGCGAAAAAACCCGTGATGCGTATTTTGCTTTAGAGGAAATTGCCTTAGCGCAAGGCGATCTTCCCTCCGCGCTCAGGCGGCTCGATGATATATCGGGTATTATCTCCAAACGCAAACGTCCGGACGACGAAGAGACCCGCAAACATATTCTCTTTGAACGCGGCCGCATTGATTTTTATAACGGATCGTTCGATTCCTGCCTTGTAAAATTAGATTCGATCATCGCCGATCCCAATAGCGATTATGCCAACGATGCGATCGGTTTACATTCTCTGATTTCCGAGAATGGCGGAAATAATCCGGCATTAAAACTTTTTGCCAAAGCAGAACTCGCATCGCTGGGCAAGGATCTGAATGCAGCGCTATCGGCATATCGCTCGATTCCCGAATCATATCCGACGGCAACGATCGCCGATGAATCGGTTCTTCGCGCCGTGGAAATTCTGATACAAATGAAGAAGCCGAACGATGCACTTGCGATGTTAGAGAATATGCAGGAGAAGATGACGACCAGCCCGCTGCTCGATAAAGCGGCATACCGCGAAGCAGAAATTGTCGAGACTATTTCCAAAGATAAAGCCAAAGCGTTGCGGATGTATGAAGATTTCTTGGAACGCTACCCGAAGTCTCCGCTTTGCACTGAAGCACGGAAAAAGGCGAGAACATTAAGAGGGGATTCGTTTTAATTCCGACTTATCATCATGGTCCGGCAGCCTTTTCTGTGCTGCGATCTCTAACGGGATTCCTCATTCCGCTTTCGCTCCATTCAGAATGACATGAAAGCATTAGAATCTTGCAATAAAAACAGCTTTTGGTTCTATAATATATTGTGTAGCGACATGATCATTCGCATCCCGGGTAAAAGTCCATCTGGCAAGAAGATTTAATGTGAGGAATTTAAATGGCTGGAAGCTCAGCCGCGCAGATGCAAGCGTATTTTCATCGAAGCCGAAATAATCTTTTGGTCCATCGATATTCGAGCGAATGTAATTGATCGCGCCAAAGAATTTCCACCACAGATGAGGGAAGGTCAGCGAGATTTGCAGCAGATCGCTGCGGCGAAGATTATCGAGATGAGCGTAAGTAACTCCGACCTGCACAACATCACTGAAATTAAAAAAAGTACCCAGCTTAAAACCATTTCCTTCTCCGCTTGTCGTATCGGCAAGGCGCGTTGCTTTTGTGATATAACTGAGCGTATCGATATCGTCGTTAAATCGTTCTCGTTCGTAAAAAGAATTGTAATAATTCGGCAGGAAATGATTTTTGAAAAGATATCGCTCCAGACGCAGATCGACAAAAGTGGATGAATCAAGCAGGAAGCTTGTCCGCGCTCCGAAGACAAAACCATGATTGAAATCAACGATGTCGACATAGTCTCCGTAAATCCTGTCCTCGGCATTATCGCTTTTCCATACCATAACTGTTGCATCAACACCATAGATCTGAAGAGGCGAAGCGATCTTTGCCGAGTCTTTGAGGACGACGATCGAGTCCCGGGTTTTATCATCACTGGTGAGCACATGATACACCGTATCGAACGGATAATGATTAGGAACGATGCGAACTGCATTTGAATCGAAATCGAATGATCCGGTCGCTCCGATCTCGATATTTTTGAAAAACCATGAACTTCCAAGAACGGGAACAATCTGAAAAGGACGAATGAAACCGCGTCCGGCAATGAGACTTTTATTAACCAATACATCGCTGGTGAATGCGTCGCCTCCGAAGAGTCCCATGTCTGCTCTTGCGATCAGTCCGACGCGCCGGTCATCATAGGAAGAATTATTCGAATAATTATCGACGATCGTACCATGGCCGAGAGTTACGTTATTCAACCCGCCGATTCTGGCGTAAAGATCTTCTCCGGGATGACCGACGCGGATATAACTTATCCATCTGATGGCATCGTACCAGCTGTCGAAATCTTCTTTACGAAGTTTTCCGTCGCTGCCAATGCGAATATAGCCGTCAATTCCGACGCCGAATGTCTGCCAAAGTTCGAACTGCGTTGCTGCATTCAAAAGCAGATATGGCTTGCCCTGGAAGATACTGGCTCCCAATCCTCCGCCAACGCCTTGATATTTCTGGCTCGGGTCGGAAGAAGGAACGGCACGGTCTGAAAGATTCTGCGAGAATCCTGCATGTGCAATACAAAGAAAAAATATGGGGAAAAAATACTTCTTCATTATCAAAACATGGCTCGCACGAGTATAACGCTTATTATGACGCTCACGATATCGGCAAAAATTCCGGAAAGAGGAGCATGACGTGCTTTCTTTACACCTACCGATCCAAAATAAACAGCAAGGACATAAAACGTTGTTTCATGGCTGCCCATCATCACCGATGAGAGCCTGCCGATGAAGGAATCGGGCCCGTATGTTTTTGCTAAATCTGTCATAAGTCCTAATGAACCGGAACCTGATAAATTCCGGATCACGGCAAGCGGAAATACTTCGCCGGGAATTCCGATGGCATTGGTGATCGGGCTAAGGAGCGCGGTCAGATAATCCATAGCGCCGCTTGCGCGAAACATGCCGATGGCGCAGAGCATCGCCACCAGATACGGAATGATGCGAACGGCAGTCGTAAATCCTTCCTTCGCTCCTTCGACGAACTCCTCATATACCTTAACGTTTCGCACGGCGCCAACTGTGACAATGATCAGGATGACCAACGGCACTGCAAGTGTAGAAAGTATTTTTAAGAGATCAATCATTACTCTCCTTTATCGGAAAAAATCGTTGAATGAATCTGTTAAAAAGAACTCCGCATGTAAGGGCAATAACTGTTGCGATGAATGTCGGAATAATGATATCGGAGGGATTCTTCGATCCAAGAGAAAGCCTGATGGCAATAACAGTTGCCGGAATGAGGGTAATGGCGCTCGTATTGATCGTCAGGAACATACACATGGCGTTTGTGGCAGTCCCGGCATTCGGATTGAGTTTGTTTAGCTCTTCCATTGCTTTTAATCCAAGCGGCGTTGCCGCATTGGATAAACCCAAAAAATTTGCAGCCATATTCGAAAGCATTGCACCCATTGCCGGATGCTCCGGCGGAACGTCGGGAAAGAGTCGAACCATAATTGGCTTTGCCATTCGTGCAAGCAATGTGATAAGTCCGGCTGCTTCGGCGATCTTCATGATGCCTAGCCAAAGAGCCATGATGCCGATAAGTCCGATTGCAATCGTCACAGCAGTCTCGGCAGTTTTAAACAATCCTTCATTCGCAACTTTTGCCAGGATGCGAAATTTTATTTGTTCGGGAATAAAAAAGACTTGTCCGGCGCGAATTGAAACGCTGCCGGAGATTATTTTTTCATCGCCCTGAGCAGCAGCCATATCTTCCCATATTTTTAGACCGTCTTGCGGAAGCACTAATGACCCATTACCCGAAGTACCATAATCAATCGATACGTGTAGTGAGTCGGATTTTAGCGAAGTGATATCGGAGGGATCGTAAAAATTGTGGAGGTAAGATCTTAGAATAACTACACCGGCGCTATGATGGTCAGGGCTGATCTGCTTATCGGAGACAAGCGCAAATGAAATCGGACTGCCGTTACGAAACCTGTCTTGCGAGAGTTCGGAAATATCCCGCCCCGTCGCAACAGCGACGGCGATAACGATAAGCCCGACCCATATCCAATTCAGCATGGACGAAATTACGAAGAAATCTGCCCTATCATGTCATTCTCAACGAAGTGAAGAATGACAGCTAATCCTTCTTCCAGATCGGTGTAAGAATATATCCTTTCTTGCGTAATAAATTGATAACCCCCTCCTCGCCGGGCAAATGCAAGGCTCCGACGGCAGTGAAAAGGCGTTTTTTCTTCATGATCGAATCGAGCCGGTCAGCCATGCGATGATTGCGGTCAGTAATAAGCGCAGCATTGAAAATATTAGAAAGATCTTCTTTTTTATAAAAGGAATAAATTGCATCAAGATCGCCGCGCGCATAAATATCTACTAAGTCTTCGGATGAATCTTCTTTCTTCGTCGTATCGGGTTCTATTATTTCTAAAATCATTTTTGCCTGTTCTTTTAAAGGGATAAGATCCAAGGCTTTGATCTGCTCTTCGATTGTTTCAATACCGATGATTTCCTTTTTTCTGTCTAATGCTTTATTCATAAGATACTGATCGAGAAAGTCGTTTGAGTCTTCTGACATTGACATGCTTTCCTGCATTCCGAGAAGGAACATCGGCTTAATCGTATTGAACATTGCCAAAGAAAAATGCATCGAATCGGTTACGAATTTGTCGAGTTTTTCATACTGGCTGGCAGTCATGAGCATCTGTAATGTCGTATCTCCGGGCATGATAAGATATTTCATCATACTGAAGATATTCACATCGCCCATAGTATTTATATTGATCTCCATCCCGAATGCATCACATTTGGCAATATAGGATTCGGCAAGCTTTGCAAAGTGAAATGCCCGGCTATCGGAGGAATGTACTGTACCATAAAGATAGGAAGGAGATTTGAGTCCATTACCCGAAATTTCCCATAACAGAGAAGATTGAGGATGAGCGAACGAGGCAAGACCGACAAAAAGAATAATGACAAGTGCAAACCAAACCTTCTTCGAAAAAAAATATTTCATTCTGAATAAAAATAAAGTCTGCTATTATTACATAGCAGACTTCTTCATAGTTTCTTCAATTGCGGTTTGTTAGCAGAGAATTATGCATACGTCATTGCCGGATACCCATTCAATCTGCGCAAAAGACCCAGCTGGCCTATGGTATACGCTTCATGATGTGTAATAAAGCTAAGATAGCCTTTCTTCGTCGTGTCGGCTATCGGAAGCTGAAAGGGAAGCGGAGCGGCAAGATCCTCATCGGTAAGAGTATTGAGTTTCGCAATCACGACATTCGAGATCGAATCCCAATCCTTGGTTAGATCCGAGATGGAAGGATATTCGACGCCGGCTTCCATGCCTTTTTGATGTGCAAAAAGCTCTGGATAAGGCTCGGAAGCGTGAGCACCGAACATGTTTGCGAGCCCATAACGTGTCGAAACGGTATGACCGGCAAGCCATGAAGTATGGTTTGTACCGGGAACAATCTGTTTCCTTGCGTCTTCGTCTTTAAGATCAGCGACAGCGTTCTTGAATAAACGGGTCTGCAAATTTAACTGGTCAATAAGTGCGGTGATCTGTTGAGTTGCCATAAGTAATCATTATTAATTTGTGAATTCTATCTCTAAGACGATTGAAAACCTGTTTGAGGACAAAAATATTTCTTTTTTCAATATTATCTTATTGTTTCTTCACAAATCCCATGACCAACCCGTCTCCGACAGGTACGATGCAGCTAAACATGGATTTCTCGAGGGCAAAGACCTCATTGAACTCCCGAACAGCATTCACGCTGATAAAATCCGGATCGGTTTCCGGAATATGTTCGAGGAGTTTCCCAAAAGCAAAAGCATTATCGCCTGCGATCACGCCCCCATCTTTGATAAGACGAAGTGATTCCCTGAGGTAGTTTTTGTAATTGATCTTATCGGCGTCGATCATGATGAAATCATAAATTCCGTCCTGCATTGTTTTCATGTTATCCAGAGCCGGTCCTTGCATGAGAGAAATATTATCCAAATGAAGGTGTTTAAAATTCGCATGAGCAACCTTTGCATGAAGCGGCTCAAACTCCAGCGTTACCACTTCTCCGCTTTTTCCGATCGCTTTCGACATGACGGCAGCGCTATAACCGAATAATGTACCGATATCGAGAACTCGTTTCGCGCCGATCGCTTTCAGAAAAAAGCCGATGAACTTTGCCTGCTCTTCGGAGATCATGATCATCGGCACCCCTGCTTCTTCTGCGCGCTTTTGCATAAGCTGTAAAAGCATCGATTCATCAGAAGCGAAATGCTCGACGATGTAGTTATATGTTTGCTCGGTAAGTGGTGTGCCTTTCATAAGTGCTTTGATCTTGAAGGAAGAAACAATTCGTGCAACCTGTCGTTATAGTGTGCCTATAATTATTTATACTGAATTATGCAGTACCCAAACCGTTTCCCTCTTCTTTTCATTCTCTCAGCATTCATTCTTTCTTCATGCAGCGACAGAGCTTCGATGCCGGGCAAATCGTTCGAAGGCAAGATCGTGCAGCAAATATCACTTGATGCAAGCGGAATGGCACCAAAAATGGTAAACCACGATACGACGTACACGGCACCATCTGCTGCCCCACTAACCTCGAAGTTACCAGCGGGAATGGGATTAAATGCAACAGTTACGATGTATGTGAAAGGCGATAAAGTTGCTTACACTATGTCGGCGCTCGGAGGATTTATTTCCTTCCGAACCATCATTGACCGTAATAATCGTACGATGACATTTCTTTCTCCGAATAAACATGCGTATGTATCGAGTCTTCGTGCCGCCGATTCGGTCCGATCGAAAGTGGATGATTCTATCAATGCACATTCCGATCTTTTAGATTCGCTTGATCAGGTGCTTCCGAAACCGACAGGCAGTAAGCAAACGATCAATGGCTTGGACTGCGAAGACTATAAGGGCAATTTCAAGGGAATGGAGATGGATATGTGGATCACACAGGATTCCCGTCTGAAATTTTATGATGTGATCCGCGATGCATTTCTCGGCAGAAACCGCACCGGCGCAGGCGGCATGGAGCAGATCATGGCGCTCTTAAAACCTATTGCCGGAGAAGGCAAAGTGCCCGTGAAGATGACGTTAATGAAGGACGGAAAACCTTTCATTAAAACAGAACTCAAGGAAATGACGGAAGAGAAAGTTGATGAGTCCTTCTTTGAGATTCCAAAGGATTATGAAATTGTCAAGCAAGACGAAAAGTAATGATAATATTACTATTTTCCCTGCGGTAGTTTCATTGTAATCTGCAACTTACCCTCGCTTCGCAAAACCGTAAATGTTACCGTATCGCCGACCTTCCTATCGGTGATGATGCTATTAAGATCTTCCAGTGAACGAACATGCTCCCCATCGATGGCAATAATGACATCGCCAACTTGCAAACCGGAAGATGACGCAGGGGAATTGCGGTAAAGGTTCGTTATCACCAGTCCGTCATCGGCTTGCACGTTAAGATATTGCTTTATTTCATCGTCCAGAGTTTGTCCGATGAAGCCCAGATTGCCGAAGTTGCGATTGATCTTTTTGCCTGAACGGAAATCCTCGATGATCGTTTTTACTTTATTGATCGGAATCGCAAATCCTAATCCGATCGAACCTGCTCCCTGATTTCCCTGAGCTGTCGAATAGATCGTTGCATTAATACCAACGACTTCGCCATTGGCATTAAGAAGCGGTCCGCCGGAATTGCCGCTGGAAATTGCTGCATCGGTTTGGATCATGCCGCGATAATTTTTTCCCTGTGTCAAACCAAGATTGACTCCGGTATTGGAAATGACTCCGACGGTGACCGTTGGTTTGTCATTCGTTTTGAACAACCCGAACGGATTGCCCATGGCAATTGCCCATTCGCCGATAGAGAGATCTTCGGAGTTGCCAAGTTTCAAATACGGAAGGTCTTCGGCGTCGATCTTTACCAGAGCTACGTCTTGAAGCGGGTCGGTCGCAATCNNGTCCGCCCATCGTCGTGACAATGATCTTCGCAGCATTTCCGGCTACATGGTCGTTCGTGAGAATATATCCATCCGGTGAAATCAGAAATCCCGAGCCAAGTCCCTCCACTTTATATTTTTGCGTATAACCGCCACGCCGCTGATTTCCGAAGAATTGCCTGAAGTTCGGATCATTAAAAAAATCTTCGAACGGATCAGAATAGCGCTGTTCCCGAATTTCGGTGACATTAATTCCTACGACGGCCGGGCTTGCTTTGGCAACGGCGCGGGTGATGGCATTATGCCGTGACGTGGTAATGTTATCATCCGAGGAGTCCCGGTCGGTTGCACTGATCGTACTGACAGAGTATATCTGAGCTTTATCAAGTCCCGGATTATTTTTTTCCGAGCAGGAGTTAAGCGGGCCTAAGAGTGCCACGAAGGCAAGAAGTTGTGAGGCAAGCATCATAGCGTGTAATTTTTTTTTGATCATTAAAAAACCGAACGTGAAAGGAAACGAATACGATTGTCAACAGTGTCGCATATATAATATAACTTTTACATCGGTTTTGCACTCATTACGATCTGTACGGCAAAAAGTCCCGGAAACATTCTGATGAGCCAATGTGGCAGTGAATACCCTGCTACATCAGCTTGGATCAAGTTGTAGCCGGAATTCGCAAGCAGTGCATAAGCACTTTCCCGAGTAAAAAAACGCATGTGACTTCTATCGAGAATTCCCGAATCGGAATACTCGAATCTGCCAAAGAGCAGACCGAAACGCACGCGCCAATGCGCAATATTGGGCACGCTGACAATGATCTGCCCATTTGATTTGATCAGCTCTTTTGCCTGGAGAAGAATACGTTCGGGTTGCCGCGTATGTTCCAGCACATCGCCAAAAAGTATCACATCAAAATAATGGTACCCTTTATGGAGCAACTGATCAGCCCAACCCTCTTGCTCGATATCTATAAAAAGCGCAGCCTGAAGACGCCCTCTGGCAATATTAAGAGCTTCCATATCGGTATCAATACCGATCACTTTCGCGTTCTTTTTTTCTCGAAGCGCCTCACCCATAATTCCCGTATGGCAGCCGACATCGAGGATGAGCGCACCATCGGGGATCATTTCCATTTCGATATGATGGACGTTTGCAGGGTTTTCAAGCTGCGGCTCGAAATCGTAATGTTGTTTTTCCATCAGGCTTTTCGTAAGAGTACATAGACCGGCAGAATATGCCGGGATAATATGATCGAGAGTATAGCAAGCGCCGGATAATAGAATAAGTGTTTATCTCCGGCACATAAAAATCTGAAATTGAAAAACCATGGGTTGTCGTATGCAATGAACAAGAAGATCATACTTCCTATCGTTGCGATAAACGATTGGATATGGACTTGCTTCTTTATCAATCCGGCAAATAAATAAGCGATGATCCAGCACAGAAGTGTATCCGGTGAGATCAATAATGCAATAGCCGCACCCGTTGCCAATCCGCGCCCCCCGTGTAATTTCAACCAAACCGGGTAACAGTGTCCTAAAACAATCGTAACGGCTACGACGGGAATCATCTCGCAATATCCGAGGCTATTTAATAGAACAAGTGGAATGATGCCTTTCAGTATATCAAGACTAAGCACAGCAAGGCCGATGCGTTTGTTCCTGGTTACTTCAAATGCATTCCTCGCACCGATATTGCCTGAGCCTTCTCGGCGAAGATCGACACCATGTCGCTTCCGTGCAAGCAAAAATGCAACCGGAATCGAGCCGATGAGATAGCCGCAAAGTGCGAAAAGAAATGTCTCCATTATTTCAAAGATAACATATTTATAATACTCATGCCGATGAAAGATGAAAGTACTGCCTATCTGGATCTTGCAATCCGCTTAGCCCGTGAAGCAGGGCTTTATGCCCTTGCAGAACAAAAAAAAGGTTTGGTCGTTGAACGAAAGACGAATCAGTTCGATCTTGTGACGAACGTCGATAAGCATAACGAAATATTTATTCAGTCAGAAATTGCAAAAATATATCCCGATCACGAATACCTTGGTGAAGAAGGGGCAAATACGACGACCTCTTCTGAAGTCCGCTGGATCGTCGATCCTATTGACGGCACGATAAATTTTGCACATGGTCTTCCGATATGGTGCGTTTCGATCGGAGTCGAAGTTCTGGGAGCCATCGAATGCGGCGCAATTTATGATCCAACACGCGACGAGTTATACACTGCGATTCGCGGCGGCGACGCTTTCATCAATGGCAATCGGATTCATGTTTCTCAAGTTACCGATCCCGGACTTTCCCTTTATGTAACCGGATTTGCATACAATATTGAGATGAATGAAGACAAATCGATCGAGCGCTTCGAAGCATTCTTGAAACGCGGATTACTCGTACGAAGGCTTGGCAGCGCGGCGCTCGATCTTGCTTATGTCGCCTGCGGACGTTTCGACGGCTTCTGGGAAGTCGGGCTTTCTCCCTGGGACAGCGCCGCAGGACATCTCATGGTACGCGAGGCAGGCGGGGATGTCACCCATTACGATGGCACACCGTATGACATCTATCGTAAGTCGATCGTGGCGACGAATGGATTACATCATGAGATGATTTTGGGGATTATAAGAGAAACAATTGTCTGAAGCGTAATTTTGTCTGAACCGTGATTTGGGGAGATTATAAGATTAATGAGATGAAGAGCGTGATGGAGTTAAGCCACACTACTTCTCGTTTACCTTCGCTCACTATGAATCTATAATTATGTCTGTCATTGCGAGAAAAAATTCGGAGCGAAGCATCGTCGACGATGCGGCGGAGAATTTTTACGAAGCAATCTCAGTCGGAACAGCTTGAAACGTCGGGATTGCTTCGTCGAAGTGCTCCGCTACCGCTCCGCACTTCTCCTCGCAATGACGCTTATTAGACAATTTCCTATTCATTTACCTACCTATGACCCCATCACTTTCCATCATCGCGATCATTCTTGGTATCGTCGAGGGCCTCACCGAATTCATTCCTGTCTCTTCGACCGGACATCTGATCGTCTTCGACCGAATTTTGCAGTTCAGGGAATTGCTCGCTAACGCAGATAGGGCGGAGCTTTTCGAAGTAGTGATCCAACTCGGCGCGATTCTCGCGATCGGTGTACTCTACCGTAAGCGACTGATAAGCAGCCTCGTGGCAACGTCAATAGACAGTCCGGCAGGTCGCCTTCGTACCAATCTTGCTATTGCATTTCTTCCTGCCGCGATCGTTGGCTTTCTTTTTCACAAGCTTATTACAACCTATCTTTTTTCGCCGCTTACTGTGGGCCTTACGTTGTTAATCGGCGGCGTTATCATTATATTGATCGAGAAAAAGACAGATGAAAGCAAGCGGATGATATCGCTCGAGACCATGAAGCCGATCGACGCGCTCATCGTCGGGCTCGCTCAAGTGTTCTCCCTTATTCCAGGGACGTCTCGATCGGCAGCGACCATTATGGGCGGAATGCTTCGCGGCATCAAACGCCCCGCCGCCACCGAATTTTCATTCATTCTCGCGTTTCCGGTCATGGTAGCCGCCAGCGGATATGAAATGGTCAAGTA
>PLXB01000433.1 GCA_003151215.1 Ignavibacteriota bacterium | reverse complement strand
TCGTCAACGGGAAGCGCATCAAGATCAGTGCTGAACGCGATCCGGCGAATCTGAAATGGCGCGAACTTGGTGCCGATATAGTGATCGAAGCAACCGGGCTTTTTGCCAGCCGCGAAGCCTGTCAAAAACATATTACTGCCGGAGCAAAAAAAGTTATTCTCACTGTACCTCCAAAGGATCCCGTTGACGCAATGGTTGTGCTCGGAGTCAATGATAACATCTTAACGAAGGATCATATGATCGTTTCGAACGCATCATGTACGACAAACTCGCTCGCGCCAATGGTGAAGGTTTTAAATGATGCGTTTGGCTTAGAATACGGACTCATGACGACTGTGCATTCTTACACAAACGATCAGAATATTCTCGATCTTCCTCATAAGGATCTGCGCCGCGCCAGATCTGCAGCCATTAATATTATTCCCACTTCAACGGGCGCTGCACGAGCCATTGGAACGATCATTCCCGAACTCAAAGGCAAGCTCGATGGCACATCGCTTCGTGTCCCTACACCGGATGGTTCGATCACCGATCTTACTGCCATAGTGAAAAAAGACGTAACCAAAGAAGATGTGAATGCTGCATTCAAGTCGGCTTCGGAGAAAGGTTCGCTCGCAGGATATTTACAGTATACAGAAGACCCGATCGTCTCCACCGATATTGTCGGCAATCCTTATAGCTGTATTTTCGATTCGCGGGAAACAATGATCATGAATAAACGCATGGTAAAAGTTTTCGGTTGGTATGATAATGAATGGGGCTATTCCAGCCGCGTTGTCGATCTGGTCAAAAAGATGGCCGCGTTGTAGAATGAACTTCAAAACGATCGACGATATTGATGTCAAAGGCAAGCGCGTGTTCCTGCGTGTGGATTTTAATGTGCCGCTTGCGAAAACCTCTCCGCATGACATCACCGATGATACTCGCATTCGTGCTGCGATCCCGACAATTGAAGGATTGCGGAAGCGCGGAGCCAGGCTTATTATTGCAAGTCATTTGGGAAGACCAAAGGGGGTACCGTTGCCTGAATTTTCACTTGCCCCGGTTCGTAAGAGATTGGAAGAACTTCTCGGAACTGATATTGCATTTGCATCCGATTGCATTGGCGATGAAGCAAAGAGTAAAGCTGAGGCACTCAAAGACGGAGATATTCTGCTCTTAGAAAATCTTCGATTTCATAAAGAAGAAGAAGCGAATGACCCTGAATTTTCAAAAAAACTCTCTTCACTGGCAGAAATCTATGTGGACGATGCATTCGGAGCCGCACATCGTGCTCATGCTTCGATCGAAGGAATTACACATTTCCTCAACGTAAAAGCCGCCGGATATCTGATGAAGAATGAGTTGGATTTTCTTGGCGGAGCGGTCACAAATCCACGCCGTCCGCTCGTTGCCATTGTTGGCGGAGCGAAGATCAGCGGGAAGATCGATGTGATTGATAATTTAATGGGTAAAGCTGACGCCGTTCTTATCGGAGGCGGAATGGCATATACTTTTTATAAAACAAAAGGATTTGAGATCGGTAAATCACTTTGCGAAGACGATAAACTCGATCTCGCCCGTGATCTGATGGCACGAGCCGAAAAAGAAAAAAAGAAATTGATGCTTCCCGTAGATACGGTCATTGCGGATTCTTTTTCGAATGATGCAAATTACCGTACTGTGGCTGTTGAAAAAATCCCGGCCGGTTGGATGGGTATGGATATCGGGCGTGATACGATCAATATGTTCACCGATCTTATAGTGAGCGCACAAACCATTATCTGGAACGGACCAATGGGCGTTTTTGAAATGCCGAACTTTGCTGCCGGCACATTAGCCATTGCAGAAGCAATGGCAACTGCTACCGGGCGTGGCGCAACAACGATCGTTGGCGGAGGCGATAGTGTTGCCGCAATTACAACCAGCGGGCTTGCCGATAAAATGAGTCATGTCTCAACAGGCGGCGGAGCGAGTCTGGAATTTTTAGAAGGGAAAATATTACCGGGAGTAGAGGCACTATCCGAACCATGATGAAGATAAACACGCCTACTCTTAGATCTTTTAACTTCCCCAAATCAAGGTTCGAGATCCATTTAGACTGTCTTCAACGCCGCCTTTATCAGTCGCTCTACTTTATCCGCTTCTGCCGGCTGTTCTCTGATAACTGACCGAATTGCTTTCTCCGCATCGCTGCGATTATATCCAAGAGCAATTAATGCTGCAAGTGCTTCCTGCCGGATTCTTGCGCTGCCGATATCCGATGTTCCTGCTTCTATAGTAAAGACCTCTTCTTTTAATAATTTATCCCGCAATTCAACGACCAGTCGTTCAGCAGTTTTTTTGCCGACTCCGGGAATGCCTGTTAATACAATGAGATCTTTTGCGCGAATGGCTTCCTTGAGTGTGCTTGCACCAAGCGAGGAAACAATGGCAAGACCTGTCTTTGGGCCAATTCCACTCACACTAATGATCTGATCGAAAAGCTTTCGTTCTTCCTGGGTAAAAAATCCATAAAGCGTTTGCGAATCTTCTCTGACAATAAAGCGCGTGAATACCTGATACTCTTTACCCTGGCTTGGCGCATGTTCATACGCTTCCTGAGTACAGAATATTTCATACCCGACTCCTCCCGCCTCAATGATAAGTGTGAAGGGTTCTTTTAAAAGAAGTGTACCGCGAATTTGTCCGATCATAGTTGATGCGAAATTACGCAATAGTAAGCCTTCAGAATAAGGAAAAGGGAATTTATATTGAAAATTCACCGTATATTTATGTACTGTTGTTCACGCATTTCTACGTGTTGTTAATTCTCAGGAGGATAAATGCAAAAGATTACTGCCCTGCTTATACTGTATGTTGTATCCAATTTTTCTGCTGAAGTGTACGGTCAATCGAATTCGCAAGCGATAGATTTGAATGTTCGTCCAGCTGCCGGATTTCATATTTCTACCGATCTGTCTCAGATAAAGAAAAGATTTCCTCATTTCCCCTTATCCGTACCGATATCTATTCCCGGTACGGTTCCCGTAGGGCTTACGGATATGTATCAATCTCAGTTCAGCGATCGCGGTTTGCATAATATCATTATCGATCCGGATCATCCGCAAAATATTCATGCAGCGATTACTTTTGCTTTAAACATTACCGAGAAAGACACGATCGGCGGCAAAGATTTTCTTCCGCAGCTTCGGGTTTATTATATCTTCAGTTCCGATGACGGAAAGACCTGGTCAACTCCGAAGGCAATAGATACCGCTCGAACGAGCAACCATGAAATGATTCTCATCAAGCGAGGCGCGGTTTGGGTTCCGGCAATAGCAGCCGTGCGCAATGACGCAGATACGAATGCTCCGTATTACTGTTCTCTTTATCTCGAACAAGGGAATCCCGGTGATGGTAATTTCAAGGAATTTCGAACAGACCGAAAAACATTTCGCGATAGTCTCAGAAACATTGACTTTCCCAGTATTGCATTATCGAAAGATGGTTCAAAGATCTTCATGACTGCCGGCATTGATGATATCAATAAAAATACGCCACAATATATTCAGTTCGGGACGTTTACTGTAAGCGAAGACGGCAAATCTCTTACCTGGGGCGGCTGGAAAGCCGGTCCCGATCATGGAAAAGTCGGGGCGGAAGATCCCCTGGGGTTTGCTTTTCCTTTTTCAACATCGGTCCGTGTTTCACCCGGCGGTAAGATCGGAGTGCTTTGGATAAATCGTGATTATGGAACTCCGGACCTATCGACCTGCTTATCTGAATCAACTGATGATGGCCTAACTTGGCTTCCTGCTCCGAAAACAGTGCTGACGCCATTGGGTACACAGCAGGCGGCTTCGCCAAGTGGTGACCCCTATGTATTAGTCGCATTCAATACCGATCTTTGGTATATCGGCGAACAAGCACAGTGTGTTATGGCAGGATATTATTATAACCGTGATACCGGTGCAACCACACCTGGATATTATATACCGGAATCCGGGTCATTGTTATTTTGGGCTGACGGTATGACCACCCCTGTTCTCATTATTTCAAAAGAAAATGATAGTGATCTCGGGCAATCTATTCTTGATGGGTCCTGGCTTTCAGCATGGCAGAATAAAACAGGCAGTACCGAACCTCAGGGACTGACAAATCTTAATTTCCCAACCGTTGCGCGGACTTCAGATTCCAACGTCTTCTCTATTTATTTTAATGCATGGCAGGACGGAGATATCGAAGACGTCAGCTCAATAGGACAGATCGGTAACGGAATGTTTATCAGTTATCCCTATTTTAGCATTTGGCGAACGACCACTCTTGATCGCGGCGTTACATTTTCCGATCCGGAACTCGTTCATGGAAATGATCCTACCAATTCCACTGAAGTGAAATTTGATTACCGTCAGATCGAAACAGCTCCATGGAATCCTGACGCTGCAGGATTCATGGCCGTTCACACACTTTTCAATGTCGATTCCACCGCCGGAGAAGTACCGTTCGGAGGCAATCCGGGATTTGATGAAGTTACATGGCTATTCGAGAACGCAAATGTTGCTTCGGACGGAGTTACTGCAGTTGCAGATACTCATCTTGGTACGGCGAGAAATTATCCAAATCCGTTTAATACTCATACAAATATATCATTGATGCTGACAAAATCAGAATCTGTTTCTCTGCGGATCACCGATCTTCTTGGCAGAGAGGTCGCCGAAATGGATTACGGAATACTCGGAGAGGGTTCGCAAACGATCGGTTTCGATGCTGTCACACTTTCTTCAGGTTCGTATCCGTATGTCATTATGATGGGAGGAATGCGTTTCGGCGGAATAATGAATATAATGAAGTGACATATATTCAAAAACAATAATTTGATCTTCGAGAGTTAACGAGTAGCATTAGTGCGTGCGACTGCGAAGCAGTCCCCTCTATCATACAGCAAATCCATATATTCTTGCTATATTCAGGGGATTGCTTTGTCGGGCTAAAACCCTCCTCGCAATGACAGATCAAACTATACCACTGCCTGCCTATACGCTTGGGAGCGATGTACAGCAGTTCAGTGTTTCTTATTCCCTATTTTATCACATTATTATCTTTATTTTATATTATTAATATGATTGTTGGCCAAAAGACGAAAACGACACTCGAAAATATATCTTACGATCCCGGTTATAAGCGCGCTGCAGAAAATGCCATTATTGTTTGCCTGAGAGTCCAGAAAGGCGAACGTACTACGCTGATTACCGATCTTGATACGCTTCCTATTGCAGCGAGCCTTTACGATGAGTTAATACGTGTCGGAGCAAAAGTACATACGTTCGTCGTCGAAGATTATTCCGAGCGTCCGCTTTTACACATGCCGCAGGAAATACTTGCCGATCTCGAAAAATCGGATGTGACGATCTATTGTATGCAGGGACAGGAGAACGAATTACAGACGCGCAAAGAAATGATGGGCGTCATCAATCGGGTAAAACCGCGCCATGCACACATGGTAAATATCAATCATGAGATCATGATGGAAGGTATGCAGGCGGATTTTATTGCAGTCGATGCCATCAGCCGAAAAGTTTTTGAGCTGGCTAAGAATGCAAAGAAGATCGTTGCAAAATCTCCGGCCGGTACTCATATCGAAGCGACATTCTCTCCTGATCTCAAGTGGCTGAAGACCAGCGGCATCATTACCCGCGAAAAATGGGGGAATCTACCCGGCGGCGAAGTACTGACCTGCCCGGCAGATGTGAACGGAGTCTATGTCGTCGATGGAGTGGTCGGTGATTATCTTTGCGCCGAATATGGCGATATCAAAGCAACACCGCTTACTATTCATATTAAGAATTCACGTATCACCAAATGCGAATGTGATAATCAGGCATTGCTCGAAGAATTTCTGGAATATACTCATACCGATGAGAATTCCGATCGCGTCGGCGAGTTCGCTATCGGTACGAATATCGGAGTGCAGGATATTCGCGGCTTGATCTTACAGGATGAAAAGCTTCCGGGCTGTCATATAGCATTCGGTTATCCGTATTGTGAGCATACCGGTGCGAAATGGTATTCCTCGACTCATATCGATGTTGTCGGAAGAGCATTTGATATTTGGATCGACGAATTAAAGATCATGGAAGCAGGGAAGTTTTTGATCGAGCCTGCTGTGTGAAATTTGTTCTTGGAAAATATCAGATAAAGAAAAGCCTCAGAAATCTATCAGTTTCGCCAATTCTAAAATTATTTTAAAATAAAGAGAACAATTGCCGGGATAAAGAGTTATATTTGTAGGTGCTCAGACGAATCCGGTATTGGCGGATACCATCCGGTATAACCTTACCCGCTTTTTTTGCCTCCGAATTTGCCATGATCATTACAATCATCGCAGTACTTTGTATAGTTGCCTCTGAAACCGTGCTTATTCTTCTTAAAAAAATGAAAAACATATCCGTTTTCGCCAGCGCTCTTCCCCATAGCAGCATCTCATTAACCCTTAACGCAAATAAAATCATAGGGGGGGCATTCTTCTCAAGTAATAAATAGAAGGAGTTGTCTCATGCTGGCAATTCTTTTAAGTCTGTTTTATTATTCGGGAAGTCTCGGCAACCCTATTGATCCTGCCAATTACCTTACAACAACTTCACCTTGCTTTGGAGGATTACCAAAAAGATGGAATCCCGCAGACTGCGGACAAGATAATTGTTTGGCTGCTTTTACTGCAACTGTTGGTAAAACGACAGCCCTTTCTACCGGAGCGAGTGATTTTAGCTGCACTGGATTTGGAGAACGAGCTAAAGGTGCGGGGGGTAAGCCAGTTGCCCAGAATCCATTAATGGGTTATGATACTTGTGCACATTTGAAATTCTGGGAAACGGTAAATCCATCAGATGGACCAACTTCAAAATTAATATATGATACACTGAAGTTGTTTATCGAAAGATGTGCTGCAAGCGATGATCAATCGTTTCATGCGTTTGGTGACATTGATGCTGCTGTTCAATATATGAGCGATGATACAACTCGTTTTGATCGCTACCGTTATTGGTTAATCACAGTACTATATCTTAACACTACCAATCCCGCATATTTTTGTAATTGTATGGGATCAATTATAGGGACATTCCAATATGGCAAATATAAAGCAGTAGGTACACTGGCAGTGGAGAACTATCTTCGTACCACTTATTGCTGGAGAGCAGGCGGCACTTCATATACAACAGATAGTTTGGATTTGGTAACGGCAGGGTATGATGCGACGCATTTACCTTCATTGGATTCAATCGGCTTAGGCTTCTTACTAAAATCGGG
>PLXB01000306.1 GCA_003151215.1 Ignavibacteriota bacterium | reverse complement strand
TACTATCGTTTGAATGTCGTTTCCATCAACGTTCCGCCATTAAGGGAAAGAAAAGAGGATATTCCGATTTTAGTGAAAAGACTCATCCAGCAGATCAATGAAGAACTCCACACGAAAGTCAATAAGATCAGTGATGAAGCCATGGATCGTATCATCCAGCATAATTGGCCTGGCAACGTAAGAGAACTTCAGAATATTCTTACCCGTGCCGTCGTTCTTTCTAAATCAGACGTTCTTGATGTAGATGCAATTCCGGATCCGACTCATCGTCATCCTGCAAATGGCTCTTACGATTGGAAGAGAACGCTTGCCGAAGTCGAGCAAATTCATATCGAGCAAGTCCTCAAAGCTGTGGGGGGTAATCGTACCGAGGCAGCGAAAATTCTTGGTATATCCAAACCCACCCTTTATGCAAGGCTCCCTACTCCAGTAAAAGAAGATAAGGATAAAAACCTTCCTGGTAGTTAAATTTCTTAATCTCTTTTGAAGAACCGGACAACTGATACTTCGCAGATTTAATGATAAATCTCTCAAAAGGCCTTTTTCTGGTTTTGGCACAATTCTTTCACTTGTTCAGATACAATTAACTCTACTATAAAGGAATTGCTGTTTATGAAAAAGAAAGACACAAGGATCGAGCAGAAAAAGGTCTTGATGATCGTCGAGGATTTTGATTTTATCCGCAACCTTGTCGGGAGATATTTCCAGATTGACGGATATGAAGTGATTTCCGCAGGAAATATGCAGGAAGCAATGGCAATCGGGCAATGGGAACAACCAAATGTCGCCATCGTTGATTTCGATATGGCAACGAGCGATCCGTACTTGATCGTTTCTATCCTTCATAATATTCTTCCGCTCACTCAGATAATTATGGTAAACGGGAGAAGCAGGCATTGTGATATTGAAGCAGCTAAAACTGCCGGAGTTAATAAGATTCTGGAGAGATTATTTAATCCTTCGATTCTCGAAGAAATAATTCATGGTATCGGAGCTGAAGCGATTCATCAATAAATTTTTTATTATAGTAAAATAGTCTCCTTCATTCATCTTCACTCTAACCACCGGTTCTAAAAGTGGAATGGATATTGTATGACTAATAAATTTCAGTTTAAGTGCGTATTGCGATTTGGAGAAGAGACGGCAAGGGGAGAGTTGGCTAACTTCAATGAGCAATATTAATGAGCATAGGATTTGGCAAGTTAGGTCTGCCGCCTGAGGTTTGCCTAACTTGCTTCGATCCTACAAAAATTTGATCCTCACCATCTTCGTGATGGTTGGTTAAAAAGAAAAACATATGGAGAGGGGCTAACCCTCTCCATTCTATTATGGAAGGCAAAGTCGATTGTACCTTGCCCGCATAATCGCTGCGAGAACCTAATGATTACGTGAAATAAACTTTGTGCCAACTGCCATAAAAAAATTCCCTGAAAAAGCGCGAGTCGCAAGGCTGAGCCGCATTCGTCAGATCGTATTCGGATCCTTAGATGGCTTGCTCGTTCCGCTTGGTGTAGTTTCGGCTGTGGCAGGTGGTACCGGCAATAGCAGGACAGTGATCATTGCCGGATTGGCCGAAGCATTTGCCGGCGCCCTCTCGATGGGAGCCGGTGAGTTTATTTCCGGGCGTGCAGAAGCACAGGTTCATAAATCTGAAGTCCAGCACGAACTCGATGAGATTCGCCTGAATCCCACATTTGAGTTGGGCGAACTTGCGCAGCATTTGGAAAATGAAGGCGTTAACTCCGAGGACGCCATGGTCATTGCAGAAAGACTTCATAAGAATCCTGAGTCTTATGCAAAGACAATGATAGAGAAAGAATTGGGCCTGGATATCGAACCGAATACGTTTAGGATTGCGGATAGTATCGCCATGGGCTTTTCTTATATGATTGCTTCTATTGTACCTCTTATCGCATACTTTTTTCTTCCGATACAGCAGGCTTACATTCTATCATTAATTCTCAGTATCCTATTCCTTATCATCTTAGGTCTTGTTCGAGGAAGAATGGCAAAGGTCAATTTGCTTATTAGCGTTATTGAAATACTGGCAGTAGGGATTGTCTCCGGTCTCGGTGGGTATTACCTTGGTGAGTGGATTCCGAAACTTTTAGGATATTAGGATTATCCTCGTGGCTATCATTGAAAAATGTGTGAATTATGTAACTTATTTCCAAAGTTATGTAACTATCTTGACTAATAAAAACCATAGTTTTGCATTCAGTGTCGTTCCCCAACTTACTCTCACTTAAAACTACGAATTCAAATAAGTTAGGCCGTCTCCCCTCAATTGAAAAATTGCCATTATTTTATCTGAATCATCCTATGAAAAAATTTGAGTGGGTGTAAAGTATTTTTACGCTTTTGAAATACATATCCCCTTACATTTGATACTATTGGCCATTTCTGAATCTGGCATACATATTGACTATCGGCTGAGTTGATCGATGTTCTTAACAAATAAAGATCAAGTTTGAAATTACAAAATTAATTAAAATTAAAGAGGTAAAAATATGCGCTACGTTTATCCAAAAGTCACTGCTCTCTTAATTATTATTATGGTAACGAGTACGAGTTTTGTGACAAAAACAGAAGCAATGCCGAATTTTGCACGTAAATATAATCTGCCCTGTTCGGGTTGCCATGCCGTAGTTCCGAGACTTAACGAATTTGGCTGGAAATTCAGAGCAGCCGGTTACAGGCTTCCTGAGGAGATCGGTAAACCGATAGCGAATTTCAATCTCGGTGATTATTTCGACGGACGCATGAATGTATCGGTGAATGATGTGTCCACTACATCGGCAACACCCGGATCCGCTTCCATTAATAATTTCAATCTTCAGTTCGCCGGCGCTTCACTCTACGCACTTTTCGGCGCTCTTAATAGCCATGTGTCGAGTGAAATGGAATTGGGATTCAACCCACCGAGCCCGGCAAATAATGGAACTTCCGGACTTTCTTTCCCCGTAAGCGTCTCAACCGCTTCGGTCGGCTATTATACCGGTTCGGAAAACTCATGGTTCTCGACTCGCGTCGGAATCATCAACACTATTCAAGGTTACGGAGCATCAGATCGCGGAATCTCTAGCGGCAGCGCTCTGATGACATCAGCGTATGCTATCAATTTGCCTGCTATAGCTGCAGGCGATAAGATCGTACCGGGTTATACCGGAGTTGGTGGCGGCAATATGGGTATCGATCTGGGATATGTATATAACAGAACGGCACTTCATGCTGAGATCCTTAGCGGCTATGCTTACGATGCAAAAGATAAACCGTATGCAGCAGTTGGCGGCGGTTCTGCAAAGCCAACGGGAACAGCTCCTTCGGCTAATTCACTGGATTTTATGGTCTTCGCAAACCAGATCCTGACTGAAGATGGCGGCGGAGTATCGGCAGTATATTATCATGGTACAGCAGATATTAATACCAATACTACAACTAAAACATCGAATAATGATTCGCTTTTCTGGACGGATAAATTCAGCAGATGGGCTGTTTACGCAAGCTATCCGATTGAAAGAGCTCTTATACTTGCCGGCTATGAAAACGGTATGGATAATACGTGGACGCTGAAGTCTTTTGCATATGCCGCCGATGCCCAAAGTCACGGATTCTTCGGAGAAGCAGACTATGCGCTAACCGATCTCGTAGGATTTGGCCTTCGGTATGACCTGGTGAATCCGAATACTGCACAAAATAATAATAAGATATCGCAGTTTACCGGCTTCGTGAACTATAACTTTGGCGATGGTCTGCAACTTATCGCGCAATACTCGGCGAAGAGTTCGGATACGCCTGCATCTAACGGAACGGATCTGCTTGGAACAGCAAAAAATAATACGTTTGTTCTTAGGATAAGCTGGATCCAATAATTGTATTACCCATTTTTACAAAAGAAAAAATAGTTATGAAAAAGATTCTGATGATAATGGCGCTCGCAACATTGGCGGGCGCCACAATTGGAGCCGCAAGCATTGGCAATCTTGCAAGCGGTTCTTCGGGTAAGGGTGTCTTCAAAGACAACAAATGCGATAAATGTCACACAATAGAATCACAAGGCATTGAACGTAATGGCGCGCCCGGACCGGGAAAACAGCCGCCCGATCTATCAGGAGTCGGATTGAGACATAATGCCGATTGGATCAAAGGCTGGCTTCTGAAAACAGAAGAACAGAATGGCAAGAAACATCTAAAAAAATGGACAGGCACTGACGATGAATTGGCTACGATCACTACCTGGCTTGCTGTACAGAAGAAAAAGTAATGAATGAATCAGCAGTATCTTTAAGAAACCATGAGCAATCAAGTGAAGATAGATCCTGAAATGGTATCTCCAAAAAAAGAGGAAACTGCAACGCTGACAGGAAGACGGAAATTTCTCGGGTGGATACTCGGGATCGGAACCGTCACTGTCGGCGGATTTCTTTCTGTCCCTCTTTTCCGATTCGCCTTGCATCCGCTGACAGATACGACGACGGCGACAGGCTGGTCTGACTTGGGTACAGTCGATGAACTAACGGCGATCACCGAACCGAAGAAAATAGTGATCACTGTAAATCAAGTAGACGGATGGCGCAAAGTAATTCTTGAAAAATCTGTCTACGTTGTCAAAGAACCTGATGGGAAGTTGAAAGTGCTGTCTGCGATCTGCCCTCATCTTGGTTGCTCGGTCAGATATGCAGAAGCGGAACATCAGTTTGCATGTCCGTGTCATAAAGGAATGTTCGAACCAACAGGCAAACTGGTTTCCGGTCCGCCTCCGCGCAATCTTGATGAACTCGATTCGCGTATTGCCGATGGAAAGCTGCAGGTTCGCTATCAGTCATTCCGTCAACTTGTTCCGACAAAAGAAGTTATTGCATAACCAAACGCCCCAAAGGAAATATGATGTCTGAAAAATCTAGCATAGCAGATAGCTCAACAAAGGGCGGAAGATTGATGTCATGGTTCGATAAGAGAACTGACATCAAAGATCTTACCCATGAAGCACTTGACGAACCGATTCCAGGGGGAGCAAGGCTTGCCTATGTTTTCGGTTCNNGTTCGGGGCTTCTCTATATTCTTCTTTCGCAGATCGTTACCGGAGTTTTTCTTGCCATGTACTATGTGGCAAGCGCCGACCATGCACATACGACCGTTGCCTACATCACAAAAGCAGTCACCGGCGGATCGTTCGTCCGAAGCTTGCATTCCTATGGATCGAGCGCAATGGTTATTACACTCGTCGTGCATTTGGCGCAAACATATTTTTGGGGTGCATATAAAGGCCGCCGTGAATTGCTTTGGCTTTCAGGGCTTATCCTGTTTGCATTCGTTATCGGAATGGCTTTCACCGGCTATCTTCTTCCGTGGGATCAGAAGGCATACTTTGCCACTGCCGTTGGTACGAATATAGCCGGCGAAATGCCGCTTATCGGTGATTGGATAAAGCGCCTGATGCGGGGTGGGACGGAGATGGGAACGCTGACGCTTTCCCGGTTTTTTGTTGCTCATGTATTCTTAATTCCAGCTTGTATTTTTGCTTTTGTCGGAACGCATGTCTTTCTTTTCCGCAAAGCAGGCTCAGCAGGTCCGATCAAAGCGGATCCGATCGATCCTAAGTTGAAGACCGAACAATTCTATCCGAAACAGGTGATCTATGATATCATCTTTGCGACGATACTTGTAGGCATACTTGGTTTACTTTCATATTTCTCACCCGTAGAATTAGGTCCGAAAGCGAATCCTGCCGATACTAATTTCATGCCGAGACCGGAATGGTATTATTTACCGATCTTTCAATGGCTAAAGTATTGGAGCGGACCGAATGTCATAATCGGAATTGTTATCATCCCGACCATTATCATAGGATTTCTTGCATTACTTCCATTCTTCGATCGCAACCATGTACGCAAACCATGGAAGAGACCGGTTGCTATCGGAAGTTTTCTTCTGGTTCTTGGTTCGTTGGTATTCCTCGGCTGGCAAAGCGGCAATGATGATTCACGAGATGCTTCGACTGCAAAACAGCTTGCAAAGCAAACAGAAGAGACTGATGCTTTTATGAAGGCAAAATTTGAGCCGGAATTAGCAGGAGCCACTCTCGCAGCGCAAAATGTCGAGCTTGCCGATCCGCTTGCAGCTAAGGGGAAGACGCTTTTTACCGATAATTCCTGCGACGGATGTCATGGTGATAATGGCACAGGAACTGATGCGGGTCCGAAACTCATCGGAGTCGGCGTAAAATATGATCATGACAAGCTTTTAAATCTTTTGAAAAACCCCACCCAGAAAATGAAAGATGGCAACATGGACCCTGTGGAATTGCCTGATGAGCAGATGAATGCCTTGATGAGTTATTTGAATAGTCTCAAATAATGAATTGTATGTTCCATGCTCTTCGTGATGAGTCACTCCAAGCCTAATTCCTTACGGCAAAATTCATTACTTGCAGTAAATATTCCTTATGCTTGATTATTCATATATCCTCTGTAAGCGCGGAATTCAGGGATAGGCTTTTTTGGCATGATTGATGCACCTTTGACTCATTGAAAATTCATTTTTTATAAGGAGATGAGTCATGGATAAGTATCTTGAAGCTATTAAAGAGCGGGTGTGTAAGCATTGCATCGATGCCGATCAATATGGTAATTGCCGTATCAGTTCCGCTAAAGAATGCACGATCGAGACAAACTACAATAAAATAGTAAAATCCATTCTGGCAACAAAGAGTAACCGCTATGAAGATTATGTAGCCGGTCTTCAGACGAACGTTTGCGATAATTGCAGCTATGGCACATCGGCTGAATGCGACGACCGCAACGAAGTCGAATGTCCACTCGATCGTTACTATCCGATGATCGTGGATGCGATCGAAGAAATTGGAATCGATCATATCCGGCAAGCCTACACAGTGATATAAAAATTGGAGGCGATAAATCATCCCTCGTTGCCTGAAATAATCGGCAGAAATTACTGCTATTTCAAATGTGTGAATGATGTAACTTATTTACAGAATTATGTAATGATTTTTTTTATACTTATTCGTAAGTTTAAAGAATAACTACATCACCCCCGTGCTTAGCATAATGGCAATTCTCTTTTGTGACAGTAAAGAATCCTTACGGTTCCATCCACATTTTTTACATCCTTCCATTCGAATCGAGCTTTATTTGCTTAAATATTTATTCCTAAGGGGTCTTTTCTTAGATTTCCGAGTTGGAACAGTTATTGTCTAAACCCGGAGTGCAACCTTTACTTTAACCCAAAAAACATGACGAAAAAAATTGTATTCTNNCTTCATAATTATCGCATCATTTTTTGTATTGATCGCAAACGAAAAGAGTTCGGCTATTCCCGCATTCGCACGAAAATACAATACCAGTTGTGTTACATGCCATGTCGGATTCCCGAAGCTGAACGCTTTTGGCGAGGCATTTCGCAGAAACGGGTATCAATTCCCCGGACATACGGATGCGGAGTTCATCAAGCAGGAGGAAGTAAGTCTCGGCGCAGAAGGGAATAAGAAATCCTTTCCGGATGCGATCTGGCCCGGAGTCATTCCCGGTCATTCCCCCATATCGCTTTTTCTGAATGGTGAGATGGATTATAATCCGCATACAACGAGTGATCCTTCAACAAATGCCAGATTCAGCTTTGCGGGTCTTGGCAATGCTATCGAAACTGCTATCGGAGGTACCTTGGGAGAAGACCTCTCATTTTGGGGGCAAGCAGCTTTCAACAGTGATGGACTCGAATTGAACCGGATATTTCTTACCATGAGTAATATTATCGGAGATTCATATGCTCTCAACGGACGTATCGGAGTTCTAGAACCTCAGCTCTTTTCTTTCTCGACTCATCGCGCATGGATGGAAGGATATTGGTTTACAACGCGCGCCTTCGATGATAACCATATGGCATGGACGTTCGAAGAAAAGCAAAGCGGAGTTGAATTTAACGGTATGACGCTCGACGGACGACTCTTTTATAGCGCCGGAGTTGTCGAAGGATTCGGGCCCCTTCATTCTAATAAAGATTTCTATGGACACGTTGCCTATAAGTTTGGGGGTTTACCGCTTGATGGCGTGATCGCAGGAGGTCCGAACCCAAATAACTTGCAGCCATATATCGATAATTCTTTTACGATAGGAGTTTTTGGTTACAAAGGAAACTCGGTCATAGCTGCTGATAGTACGGTAGGGTTGCTGGTGCCGGATACTACACATATGTTTGCAGATCAGAGTAATAGTTTTTCCATTTTCGGCGGCGTCATTAATATTTGGCTTGACCGTTTCAATCTTTTCGGAGGAGTATTGATGCGAACGGACAATAACCCTTTTTTAGAAGCTCCTAATCTCTCAGCCAAAACGACATCGGCGTTTGCCGAACTCGATGTTGTCGCATACCCCTGGCTGTTGCCCGGAATCAGATTCGAAACTTGGAATAGCCAGAGGGCTATTTTTGATCCTACAAATCCCGGTAATGCAATTGCAGCAAATTATCAGGATTTGCAGATCGTGCCTGGAATCGTCTTCTTACTGAGACCAAACGTAAAATGGACTCTTCGCACAAGTTTTATCAAAGTTGATAAAGTTAATGGGGGTGATTCAAAGTTCGATGCCGGTCAAACACAGTTGTTGTTGACGCTTGGCATTTAAGTCCAAAAATTTTAACAAACGAATACTATCCACTAATTATAGAAAGTACACAAATGAAAAATAACGTAATAAATTTCATGATTGCTATCGCGATCATTGCAATGACACAGTCTGTAAACGCCGGCACGATCAAAGGAAAAGTCACGGCACATGGAGCAAAAAATGCAGGCGATGCAGTAGTCTATATCGATAAGATCGCCGGCAAAACATTCCCTGCTCCAAAAGCTCATGCAAAGATCGATCAGCACAATATGACGTTCAAGCCGAAAGTGCTTCCCGTGCTTGCAGGAACAACTGTTGATTTCCTAAACAGCGATGACGTATTACATAACGTCTATTCGCCGGATAAATGCGATGGCAAGTTCAACCTTGGTTCATGGCCGAAAGGACAGACAAAATCAATGGTTTTTTCGCAGCCAGGCTGTTTTGCAACACTTCTATGCAATGTGCATCCCGAAATGCAAGGTACGGTCGTTGTACTCGAAACGCCTTACCATGCAGTCACCGGGCCTGATGGCAGTTACTCGATCAAGGGAGTTCCAGCCGGTACATACACGATTAAGATCTGGCATGAAAAGCTTCACGGAGCAGCGCAACAGGTCACGGTTACAGAATCGGGCGAAGTCGAAGCGGATTTCGATATCAAGCGATAATTATAGTTGTTATATTGCTTGATTCTTCACCAAGATGGCAGAGCAGATAAAATTCGTTAACCTCGATTGGCTCGATTCCAACTTTCCGTGTATGTCGGCTTGTCCGGTACATACGGAAGCTGGACGTTATGTCGGCTTGATCGAGGAAGGGCGCTATCGCGAAGCTTATTCTGTGGCACGTCGTCCGAACCCTTTCGCATCAATATGCGGAAGGGTTTGTGCTGCTCCCTGCGAAACGGCATGCAGACGCGGTGAGATCGATGAACCGATTGCCATCCGTGCTCTCAAGAGATTTGTGACTGAGCGGTTCGGTGTCGAAAGCATGATGGATCTCGAAAAGTTAAAAGAGGTCTTCGGAAAATCCGTTAAACGAAATGGTATTCGGGTTGCCGTGATCGGCTCCGGTCCTGCAGGTCTGTCGTGCGCTCACGATCTTGCATTGCAAGGCTATGAAGTAACGGTATTCGAAGCACAATCTGTTGCCGGAGGGATGCTTCGTCTTGGTATTCCTGAATACCGTCTGCCCAGAGAACTTATCAGACTTGAGATCAATGCGATCCTCAG
>PLXB01000233.1 GCA_003151215.1 Ignavibacteriota bacterium | reverse complement strand
TAGTGAACACCGATGAAATTTCCAAAGCGATCACCATATCGCCGAATCCGACAAATGGTAATATTACCATCAACGGCTTACCGCAAAATGTGACGGATATTTCGGTAATGAATCTTCTCGGAGCGATGGAAATGAAAATAGCAAAACCGAATTCATCCGATTTGCAGATCGATCTCGGAAAACTTTCGCCCGGAATTTATTACGTTCGTTTTGCAATGCAGGGCGCGGTTGTGACGAAGAAAATTATTAAAGAATAGGAATATAGGGGCACGCTGCGCGTGCCCCTTTTTTGGATTTCTGTAAATTTAAAGTGGGCACACGTAGTGTGCCCCTACGAGCTTAAAGAAAGTGCGGTTTCGTTATACCAATCTGATTCTTATATTCGCATTCATTTGCGGATGTAAGTCCGCAACCAATCCTATAGTTACAGCCGGCTCGGGTTCACTTGCAGGCACGGTTAAAGCATTCGGTATTACTTCTATTCAACCGGTTAGCCCGCTCGGAATTCATGTGACGATTCAGGCAACTGCATTTCAGGCAACGACTGATTCAACGGGAAATTTTCGCATCGATAATATTCCTGCCGGAGTTTATAACATCATCTTTTCGAAACCCGGATTCGATTCAATGATCTATCCGGTGCATCATCTTATCGGCGCAGGTACCGATGTCATCAACGATGCCTTTCTGATCCAGGAGTCGAGCGATTCAATTATTATCAAAAACATTATTCCGGTTTTCACTGTAAGCGTAACAAAATTCATTCATATCATTGATACGCTCATTAAGATCGAACCGGGCGGAGGGAAGGATACGATTGTCCGGTCTTATGATACGACCATTGTCATCTATGATACAGTTAAAACGCCGACGACGCTTGTTATTAACGGTAATCTCATCGGGAATTTCATGCCGAATGATATATATGTTTATAGCTCGCTCGATAGCGCTCTGTACCCAAACTCATTTTGCAATGAGTCCGGAAATCTAACCATAGATGAGTGGCTTGCCATGCACAAATCGGACACGTCATTTCACGCAGCATTCCAAGCGCCGCGGGTCTTGAATGGAATATTTGCCGATACATTATCGAGCGATATAGAAGGACGAAAGCCATTCTCGTTCGAAAGCGGTCAAGTCATTTATGTGTATGCAGTCGGGCATTCGAATATGAACGGATTGCCGGGACTTGCCGGACAGTACGAACATTATTTCACGAGGCCGTATGGACCACAGGTTGTTCGGAATAAGTATGTAGTACCATGATTATGAGGCAGAGCGAGTGAAGCAAAGCGCGAAGGAAGAATTCCTGAGATTACTGGAGCCGGTATATCCGAGGCTTTCGAGGTATGCGCTTGCCATTACCCGGAATATTGAAGAAGCCAAAGACCTGACAAGCGACGCCGTTCTTATTGCACTCGAACAATTTGAGAAGATGAGCGAGAAAGAACATTTCGCCGGATTTCTTTTCAAGGTTGCATCGCGGCTTTATAAACGCAAACGCTACCGCAACCGATTGCGCAGTGCTTATAGCCAAAAAGTCGCCGAAGAACTGGAAGATTTCTCAGCAAAGCCTGATCAGGCGGCAGAGATCGCAATCATCGTGGCTGCGCTCGAGAGGCTTCCGGCAAAAGTAAAAGAGACCGTCGTGCTCTTTGATATAGCCGATCTTTCGCTCGAAGAAATCCGGACCATTCAGGGCGGAACACTGAGCGGAGTGAAAAGCAGATTGAAACGCGGACGCGAAATGCTGCAAAAACATTTAGGAATTACGGATAAGCGTGAAGAAATGAATTTTCTTGTAATGAAGCAAGAGAATTTCAAACCTATCCGCAAGAAAAAAGGAGAATCTTATGCTCTCTAATGATTATAGAAAACGAATAGAGCCGCTTCGCAGCCGCGAAGTGCAACCTTCATTCGAAGAAATCCGCAGCCTTGTCTTGGAGGATAAGCGCTCGCGTAAATTTTTGCTTATTCCTTTCTGGCTTTACCTCTCCGCAAGCGCCCCTCTTTTAATAGCGACATCTATTCTACTTTTTCCCGGAATGTTCGGATTGCAGCGCAGTGATCATCCCTCGTCAATCGTTGTTCGTCAATCGTCAGTAGCCGCAAATAAAGAGCAACAAATAACCATGGGCGAAAAAAGCCAACCGTCGATCACACGTCACCATCTTTCTATAATCAATAGTCAATTATTATCATCAGTAATTGACGAAAGGAAAAAGATGGTAGACGATAGATTAATGGCGAATGAGGAAAAAGTTGTCACAGATAAAACTCCGCAAAAAGAGACCCCGCTTTCGGTGAAAGTTATTGAAACCAAAACTACGGAACCGGCTGATGTGCCGATTCATCCGGTATCCGAATTAACAGATAATTCAAGCAGCATTCACCGGTTTTCATTATTTATATCCGGCGGATTGCCGCCAACCCGGTATTCTGCTCCATTAGCAGACATTCTTTATGGCTCTGCAGGGATTCGCTACCGGTTGAATTCCGTTTCTTCGATGATTTTCGAATTGCGAAGAAATGTATTTATTCAAAATTATACTGCAAAGAAGGTGAGTTTTCACGATACTTCTTTAATAATCGGCAATCAAACATATCACAACACGATCGGAGAATTATCTCAGGTTCCGGTGGAATCGGCAAACAATATATTTTCATTAGGAGCAGGGTATCGCTTTGCATTTATGGAGTCAGGTATATTTACCCCGTTTGCCGAAGTAATCCTTGGCGGGAGTACTGAAGGAGCGTTGACATCTGAATTAGCCGGTATCGGATATTCGTTTAATTCCCCGTTCTTATTAGAATTAGCATTACGGAGCGACCAACTTTTTTCGCGAAGCGCTTCTCCTCAATCGGCATTTAATCTTAATGCATCGTTGAGCTTTTCCTGGTAAGAGTATATTCTTTCTAAATAAAAAAAAGACTCCGCAACTTTTATTGCGGAGTCCCATCGGTATTCTATAAGTTGTCTCTGATTTCCGGAGGTCCTTTTTCTGTGAAGTGAGAAAAAAAACTTTTACGCTGCCTTTGCGCTGACCTGAGAGAATTCCTCGAACGGATACACTCCGACTATTTTTTCGGCGATCACTTTATCTACGATACTTCCTGATTCAACGATGACGTAATACGCGATCATGCGTTCGTCATCGGTATAAAAAGCCGGAAGCGATAAACGCTCGAGTGCCTGTTTTATAGATATGTCATTGATATTTTCCATGAGATTGCCAGATATAATTTTCATGATGAGCGTGATCTTTATCTTTTGAGTAGTAAAGACTTATGGGGATGAGCAGGTATCGTGAACCTTCACGTACAAATTTACGAAGTTATTACCTGAACGGATTTACATTTTTCTCTTTTTTTCGTTGTAAGTTTTATAACGGCGAAGTGGGCAGAAGAGACTCTTATTCGTTTCGCAAAAAAAAATTGGATTTTGAAACATCATCAAAAAGATTGCTTATATTGGTACGTGCTCTTATAGGCACCTATGCTATGGGTTATGCCGCCTGCAGCACATAATAAGGCATCTAAGGTATTGATTTATAGAAAGTTACGAATATGTACGCAGAACCACGATACGATTCAACGCCGGTGAGGGATTCACTTCCTGCACAGCAGGCGAAGGTACTCGACTTCGTCGAGGAGTTTATTGATATCTCCGGTTATCCTCCTTCGATCGCCGAAATAACCGAATTCCTGGGCGTCTCTTCGACGTTCGGAGTGCGCAAGCATATTGATGCGTTGACCAAAAAGGGCTTCATCGTTCGCGGCGGTCCGGGGCTTTCGCGCTCGATCATGCTGGCGCAAAGGCGCAGAGCAAACTCCGTTCCCATCGTGGGCAGAGTTACTGCCGGCGCGCCGATCCTTGCTGTCGAGCATATCGAAGGCTACCTCTCATTCAAGCCGAACAGGGAACCGCAAAAGATGTTCGCGCTTCGGGTGCAGGGTGAGAGCATGAAGGATAAAGGCATTATGGATGGCGATTATGTGATCTGCCGCCAGCAGGATGAAGCGGTTAACGGCGAGATCATCGTTGCATTGCTTGAAGATTCGGCAACGGTAAAAACTTTCCGCAAGCGCGGATCGCGTTACGAGCTCGAACCGGCGAACGATGCATTCAAGCCGATTCCGATCACCGAGGATAGCGGCTTCAAGGTGCTCGGAAAAGTAA
>PLXB01000439.1 GCA_003151215.1 Ignavibacteriota bacterium | reverse complement strand
AGCATGAAGGATAAAGGCATTATGGATGGCGATTATGTGATCTGCCGCCAGCAGGATGAAGCGGTTAACGGCGAGATCATCGTTGCATTGCTTGAAGATTCGGCAACGGTAAAAACTTTCCGCAAGCGCGGATCGCGTTACGAGCTCGAACCGGCGAACGATGCATTCAAGCCGATTCCGATCACCGAGGATAGCGGCTTCAAGGTGCTCGGAAAAGTAACAAGCGTATACCGGACGATCGATGAGAGAAAACCGGGACTGCTGCAATTGCGGTATAACTAATACAGAAAGGAAGCAACAACAATGCAAACACTAACCACTACTTTCCGACCTAACCGCCTTGCCGAAGTTCATACCGTTCCTGAACCGAAGCAGAATGAAATTCAGATTCCGGAAGAGCGGGAGCTTTCCGTCAGGCAGGCCAGTCATTATCTCGGCAGAACACAATTCCGTGAGATGGGATATAATACGACAACCTACGGACATATCGGCTTTACACGAGTCGAGCCTGAGCAGGTTACCGAAGACATTCTGCTGCAAGCAAGACTGGATATATTATGTGATAAACTGCAGGCAAGATATTGATGTGCATCGGCTAAAAAAAAAGAGGAATTGCGCATACGCGTCATTCCTCTTTTTATTTGTATTGCTTATTGTTACCTCGAATGCCTGCTCGCATGATGCTTATTGGCTGATTGAGCATGATACTCAGCCTGATAGTGGTGCCCTTGGGCTATATAAGCATGATACGCTGCCTGCTCGGCATTATTTTCAAGGTGATGCTTATGTGCTAAGTGCTGATGTTTTGCAGCCTCTTCATAATGATGAGCTGCTTTTTCGTGGTCGTCGTGATGTTGGTCTTGAGCCATGATAATTAAAATGAGATGTGAATTCATCAAATGTCCGGGGAGTATGACATTTGATAAGAAATTAACATCGCTACGACCATGATTAATGCAATGATTTTTACTTATTTTAAAGTTTCAATTTAAAGGCGATACCGGAAGCCGATAGCGCCGTCGAGATCAAGATCGAATATGTGGTTGATGCCGATGAGAGGACCGGCTTCGACAAAGAGTTGAATCGGAGATCTTATTGGCATAATATCCAACCCGAAGATCGCACGTCCTCCGAATCCGAATTTATTATCTTCAAGTTCGGCAAAACTTTCATGGTGAGGTTCTCTGCTAAAAAATATTTTGATACCCTTGGCTAAGGCTACCGCTAAACCTGGTCCGACATATGTCCTGACAACATTAGAGTGAAACGTATCAAACTCCCAAATGTAATCTATTTGCAGGCGGGGCGAACCGAAATAATCTGGACCAAAACTAATATCCAATGCATTTGCTGTTCCTATTCGGTATTTCATCGTTGCTCCCAATGGATCACCGAGTATCAAACCGAAAGTAACAGCTTTAGCGCTGAATTCTTGTGCATGTAAGACTCCGCTTGTAAACGAAAGACTTAAGATGAACATAATGAGTAATTCAGCAGATTTCCTGCTTGTGGGGTGTTTCATATTTAGGAAAATATGGATTAATTACTACGGTCTTCTAAAATTACAACATGTCTATATTCAAAGACATTGCATGTTACTCAAATTTCTTTATTTTGCGGCAGCAATAATATCATTGACTTCCAGTACTTGTTTGGAGTACTCTTGTTCTGTAATATGGATCATCGCAAGACCAATATCTTTCAGCGTGCAAACGCCTGAAGGGAGAACGAGGCGAAGTATCGGATAAAGCCATGCAAAATACTTGTAATATTTCAACGTGTATTTAGCTCCTTTCATAGCTTTGATGAAGCCGGGACGAAACGCATAGACCTTCTTGAACGGCAGTTTCATCAGATCGTTTTCTGTCTTTCCTTTAACCCGCGCCCACATCAAACTTCCTTGCTCGGAGCTATCGGTTCCTTTTCCGGAAATATAGCAGAACGTCATGTCAGAATTTAGCTTCGAAACAGTTTTAGCAAAATTCATCGTGAGGTCGTAAGTGAGGTGGCGATAGTCATCTTCCTTCATTCCGATCGAAGAAACACCAAGGCAAAAGAAGCAGGCATTATATCCTGCAAGTTCGGATTCGATCGCGGAAAGATCGAAGAAGTCCGGGACTATGACCTCTTTCAATTTTGGACGCATCATCCCATTTGGTTTTCTCGATACTGTCAATATATTTTCTACATCAGGATGCAGCAGGCATTCATGCATGACGCCTTCCCCTACCATTCCAGTTGCACCGGTGAGAATTACATTGAGTTTCATTTTATTACGATTCTACTGCAAATTGAACAGAAGTTCTGTTTCTAATTTTGATTCGTCTGAAGTCAAATGTCCATAGATCTCAAGTTGTGGGAAAGTATAAGAGATCCCTTTGAGGAATAAGTAATCATTCATTTTCTGATAGGCAGCTTTCAGATTTGAATAAGGACCTATATGCTTATAATAAGCATATTTAGCTAATTGTATTTTTTTCTTTTCTAATTCCAGATTACGCATGGGTTCACCCTTGAGTTCGACCCCGGCAAATACAATATGTGATTCTGGGTAAACCCAAATATTCTGACCTTTATTTTTTAAGTTATTTGACTTGACATACTCCCACATTGCATTCATAAGAAGTAATCCTGCTGCAGAGTAATTTTTATTTATTACAGCTCCCGAATATCCGTGGACGGTAATTTCAAAGGGTGTATTTATTATTTGAACTTCCATAATAAAGTTTATCGAAAATAGTAAAGAGGAATTACTCTCGCAACTCCTCTTTCGTAATTCGTAATTCCTAATTCGTAATTAGGTCCCGGCTGCGTAATCCATCGAATATGCAAGCTGCTGTTCGGTGAGCTTATCGATCTTGAATCCGCTCGTTGCGAGTTTAACGCCGGCGATCTCCTGATCCTGCTCTACGGGAATATCATAGACTTTTCCGCGTTCCATGATCTCTTCGCCTTTATCAACTCCGACGAGCCGTAACTGCGACATGAACTGGTTTGCAAAGCTCATATCCATAACTTCCGAAGGATGCCCTTCGGCAGCAGCGAGATTGACTAAGCGTCCCTGAGCAAGCAGATACACTCTGCGATTGCCGGAGAGAAGATACTCTTCGCAATTTGCGCGGATCTGGCGATGATTTGCCGAGCGTTCTTCGAGATCAGGAATATTGATCTCGCAATCGTAATGTCCTGTGTTGCAGAAGATCGCGCCGTCTTTCATCGAATCAAAATGACGCCCGACTAAAATATCTTTCACGCCTGTTGCTGTGATAAAAATATCGCCAACTTTCGCTGCCTCATCCATCGGCATGACCTGCATACCTTCAAGAGTTGCTTTGAGGGCTGCAGTTGCTTTCACTTCCGTGACGATGACATTCGCGCCCATGCCTTTTGCTCTGGTTGCAACGCCCTTGCCGCAATGTCCGTAACCTGCGACAACGAGATTTTTTCCTGCAAGCAGAACGCTTGTTGCACGGATAACGCCATCAAGGGTAGATTGTCCCGTACCATAGACATTATCGAAATCCCATTTCGTCTCGG
>PLXB01000289.1 GCA_003151215.1 Ignavibacteriota bacterium | reverse complement strand
CATACTGTCGTCGAATTAATGCGCCAAGGTGCAACGCCTCGCGCAGCATGTGAAGAAGCAGTCCGCCGCATCGCAAAGAAACAATCCGATTACAAAGATTTTCAGGTTGCATTTCTAGCTCTCAATAAAAACGGGGAAGCTGGAGCCTTCGCAATTCAGAAAGGATTTCAATATGCAAAGACAAACGCCGATGGAGCAGTACTGGTGAATGGGCTGAGTTTGCTGTAATACTCCCCGCGCCTTTAAGCTTTCGCGCAGGCGTTCCGTATCTCTTTCCATTCATAAATAAGTTCTACAACCAGCCCGATCTGCGCAAATACCGGAAACTGCAAATCCTCACCATCCGAGGCTTGCTCAGCTTCACCGAGCGCCCCGATTATCCGGGTACATCCTTAGGCGGGCTAACACATAAAAAAGCGCAAGTAGAGAAGAAGCGAAGCGGGCAGGAGGGGATGTTTTGAGGGGATCAATCTACTATTCGACATGAAAAGAAGAAAGAACGTATACAGATTTGTACCTGTCCGTTGGATCGAAGACATGGGATCCCAAATCCTCATTCATTCGAATAGATGACATTACTCTTTTTATGATACCTTTGCCGGGTGCTAAATAAAGGGTGTCGACATTAATCAATGAGTCAATATGTCCGGCACCTATATTACCGTCAAATCGAAGCACGAGCTTACAACACTGAAAATTACCAGCGGGCACCGATATCAAGTATCTCGTAGGATCCAAGTCTGCTCTGAAGAGTCCTCCCACTGAATCATTGGTAGTGCCGTAATCAGCAGGAAACATTATGATAGAACTATATGACTCCGGCTTTACCGGGTTTTGCGGTAACTTAAACCAATAGCGGCCACCCCCGGTATGAAAATCATACCCGCATACTATCCCGTTTTCCGATCCATCGGTATATGGCGTATAAATCAGATCGTTGGACCAATCTCCGTACCCTTCCGCCTGACGTATATACCCCGATTCGTTCTGGAACGGTTCCCAAATCTTTCCCGCGGAATTCCACAAGTAAGTTTTCCAGTTCGCGTATTGAAGATCGTAGGGCCGCTGCGATTCCGTCTGACTTCCCGCAGGAGTTTCATTCCCAAGCGAATCGACATTGAAAATCGAATAGGTCCACTGATCGTTCTCTCCGAGCGGGATCATTTGCTGACTTGCTGAGGATGGCTGATTCACACTACTACATCCACTGTGCAAGAGGAAAATAATAGCTACCGGATAAAACCGCCAGAATTTTGGGTAGAAATTGTTCATGCTTTTGAAACAGAGAAATTTTCAGAAAAAGTTCTGGAGAAGCCTCCCTCGAATGCCTCCAACTACCTAAGGAATCCATATACTACCGATAGGTGTCAAATAACAACTATAAGTAGCTACATTACCACTTTTAGTTGTTGGTTTTTGAAATGAATCTGCGTAATTTTGCATTGTCAAAAAAATTAATAATTAACAGATAATACCTATGGTACATACGAAAATCATCGGCAATAAAATTACCGAAGCACGAAAGAAAATAAATATTTCCCAAGCTCAGCTTGCCGAGCATTTATTCATTAGTCCACAGGCTGTTGGAAAGTGGGAGCGGGGAGAATCAATGCCGGACATCACTACATTTAGCCGTCTTGCTGAAATCCTCGGAGTTGACCTTAACTATTTTTCAGAAAGCTTCCAATCCGCTGCAACCGAAATGGCGTCCGTCGATTATTTGGATAAGAAGGCGAATGATCAGCTTTCCTCTTCGCTGGAACGGCAGACGGTGCCGAATTTCAGCGGAAGCAACCTGCCAAAGAGCGACTTCGCAGGTGTTACCGCGCATAATGGAAAATTTAATGGAAGCGCGCTGCGCGGCTCCGACTTTTCGGGCGCTGACCTGACCGGCAGTTCGTTTAAAGCCAGTGATATGCGCGAAACTAATTTTGACGGCGCAAATCTGACAGACTGTAATTTTTACGCTCTTGACCTTTCGGGGGCGAGCTTCAATCAGTCCATCCTTGTGCGCACCAATTTCAGAGCGTCAGGGCTGGATAGAGTCAAATTTGTCAATGTCAAACTGACGGACGTCAAACTGACCGTGACAGGTCTTAGAAAAACAGTTTTTGAAAACTGTATTTTCGATGGCGTGGACTTCGACAAATCCGATCTGCGGGGCTTGTGCCTGGACGGGCAGACCTTTATCGGAGTCAAATTTGACAATTCCGCACTGAACGAAGTTACGTTTAATGGTGCGACACTCAAAAATGTATCTTTCTGTGCGACCCATGCCATAACTAATAAATTGTACCGTGCCCTCAATACTATCTGCTTTGACGGAGCCATAATGGATAAACTGACCTATGCTATGCTCAAAAGCATGGGTACAAATGTCGATTTATCAAAGGTTAGAGTTTTTTAAAAGCGATAGCCAAAATCAAAACAATATCAGAGTCCCGAAGGGGGATGGCATAAACGTGTGATGGAAATTATGACGTCCCTTCCGGACTAATATCAATAGCTCCCTCTTTTCCCACGTCCGCACCACGCATCAATCTTCCATCCGCCGCGGCTCATCAGCTCTTTCATATCTTTCCCGCTACTCTTCCCTCCCTTTTCGTATATTTGCAGCCACAACTATGACACAAATTTTCGTATCATATAGCAGTTCTGATAAGGAGAAGGCGTTGCGGCTTGCCGATAGGCTGCGGGATGCGGGGTTTTCGGTTTGGATGGATGATTCGCATCTCAGCGCGGCGTCGAAATGGTCGTCGGAGATCGTCCGCGCTATCGAAGAGTGCAAGGTTTTTATTATTCTCCTCTCGGCGAATTCGTTTGGATCGCATAATGTGATCAAGGAATTATCACTTGCCTCCGAAGGGAAAAAACATATTATTCCCATCGAGCTTGAAGATGCGATCGATCTTACGCATGAAGTAAAATACCAGCTTGCCGGTATTCAGCGCGCATCATATAAGGAATACGAGCGCATCGAATCCGCTATCCGCAGTTTTATCAGCGTCGATGTGCCGGTGCAGGCTTCTTCAGCAAAGCCCGCTCAAAAGCGTTCGCCGATAGTAAAATATGCATTTGCCGTTCTTATTGCCGGGCTTGCTACAGGCGCATATTTTCTTTTGCCTGCTAAGCATGATGCGCAGGTCGCACAACCGGTACCTGTCGCGCAACCTATCCAACCGGTGCAAGCAGTTGCAGTAAAAAAGCTCTTCGTGCTTCCGTTCGCATCGATAAGCTCGAATAAGGAAGATGAATTTTTTGCCGACGGATTTACTGCACAAGCCATCACTGCGCTTTCGGGACTAACGGGATTTCAGATCATCGATCTGAAAACGGCAATGAATTATAAAGGACGTAAAGGCGACATCGCCGCAGTAGCTAAAGAGCTTGGCGCCACCTACGTCGTCGATGGAACCGTAGAGAAACGTGGAAAGAATGTAAAGATCACTTCCCAACTTCTCGATGCCGATTCCGGAAAGGTCATGCTTGCCGATCTGTTCGAAGGAACTTCTGATGATCTCTCCGGACTTGAAAGGAAATTAGCGCAGAGCATTACATCCAAATTGCAAGGTTCGCCCGTTCATCAGGCACCTGCACCTGTTGATAGTGCTCCCCCCCCACCTCATCAAAGTTCTCCTCGAAAACCAATTGTCCCTAAGCCTGCCCCTAAACCACTCCCTAAACCTCAGGGGCGGG
>PLXB01000298.1 GCA_003151215.1 Ignavibacteriota bacterium | reverse complement strand
AATCGCAGATCGAAGAATATATCGAATGGTATAACGGTCCCGGAGCGCAGCATATTGCTATTGCAACAGGAAATATCATTGAATCTGTAACAATGTTGACGGAGCAAGGTGTGGAATTTTTGAAAGTACCCTCGTCATACTATGAAGATCTGGAATCGCGAGTCGGCAAGATCAACGAGCCTATTGAAGAACTTGCAAAACTTGGCATCTTAGTTGACCGTGATGATGACGGATATATGTTGCAAATATTTACGAAGCCTGTTGAAGATCGTCCGACTCTCTTCTTTGAGATCATCCAGCGCCGCGGGGGCAGAAGCTTCGGCAAAGGCAATTTCAAAGCATTGTTCGAAGCGATCGAGAGGGAACAAGATTTGAGAGGAAATTTGTAATTTATTCGTACAGAGCCGACTTTCTGTCGGCTCTATTAATTTCTTATTTTTTTAGTGTCTATATATTATGTCTGACCAACGGAATCTGCAAATTAGTCGGCCTGTTTCCTTCTTTGTCAAACCCGCGCCCATCTACATTTCTTGCACCCCAAAACATCAGGTCTTTAAAAATGTAAACCAAATCATACTCTGAAAAAACTTGTCCTTGTAAAAGTCCAAATGGGACAAATGCTTTTCGTAAAATACTTTGCCCAGCATTCACTTCCCATTTGTTGAAACCATTACTTGCCGCTTGGTTCATAGCATCAGCAAATCCTTGAATCATAGGAGTAACAAGATACGCTTCATCAGCAGTAAAGTCCACCTTTTGCGCCCCTGCGGCAATCGGATGTTCACCTTGCCAAAGCATTGTACCTTTTAAGAGGATTTTCACAAGAGGCACTTTGCCATACGCATCAACAGAATTCAAAACCTCCAATTCAAATTTGTCACCGGGCAGATACGTAAATGTTCTCCTCAGGTAAAATGGTTTAATATTGCCATCAGCATTTTTAATTGAGCTTGGACGAAGTTCAGGCGCCATGCTTTTCCATTGGCCGCCTTGAATAAATTGTTTGATTTCTTGAACTGTCATTTTTTTGTTCTTTATTGTAAACTCGATTTTATCGAGCTTTACTCATGTTGAAAGTTTTTGATTAATAGTTAACTTATAAACTTCTGTAGTTGAAGAATCAATTCAACAAATCCACCAACCGGCTTAATTCTTCGGCATTCAAATCGCTTACGACCCAAAACCCTATTTCTCCGGATTGGTCACCGATAATATTGAATCCCTTATCGTGTTCTACGATACGCGTTTGGTGTTGATTATCATTGACAGTCCATTCGAAAACATTAATAATATGCTTCTGATACTGATACACAACGACTGCAACTGTTTTTCCGTCAATATAATCCAGCCGTCCGCCGATGAGTTGAAAATTCTTCGCGGAAAGGTCTTTAACAATGGGTGAGAAATCCAGTTTTCCGGCGAACCACGGCTTTACTGTATGTTGGTCGCTTGAAGGAACATCAAATAGATGTGAAACCATCAGTGACCGGATATGACTGGAAACAATTTCATTTGTAATGTCTGCTTCGAGGTTGTTAGAATTTTTCGGAACGAACATCCAAATGACCAATAAAACTATTGCAAAACTTGCGGCAATTCCGTAAATTTTCCAATTCCATTGAATGATCACTTTCCGTGACGTACTGTTTCTCTTCANNACAGGACTGTTCGTTTTAATTCTTTTGGGGCAGTATATCGCAATGAACTTTGCTCTAAGATAGACCGAAGTTTTCTCTGCTCCTCTAGTGCCTGCGAGCAATCCGGGCAATCTGTCAGATGCTGTTCAAAGACCAGAGATTCCGAGTAATCGAGTTCACCGTCAAAATAGGGATGCAAAAGCAAATGAATATTCGATTGTTGCATATCAGGCCTCCTCGTTTAATTGCAAACTTAAATGCGCTCGAAGCATATCGCTTCCGCGGGCAAGCCGCGACATCACTGTTCCGATCGGGATCCGGGTCATCGCAGCTATTTCTTTATAGGACATAGATTCCATTTCGCGTAAGATGATCACTTCACGAAATTCAAGCGGAAGTGCATTAAGCGCAGATCGAACCGCTTCCTGTTTATCCTTTGTCTCCAATTCTATGTCCGGTGTTTGCTCATATATTATCTGGTCATCCGGCAGTTCTTCGCTGACTTCAATGCTTTGCGTGGCCTGTTTCTTCCTGTGCCAGGTATAGAATGTATTGCGCACAATTGCAAGCAGCCATTTCTTTCCGTCCTTCCCGGAAAAGCTATGAAAATATGAGTATGCGCGTGCGAAAGAATCCTGCACGATATCTTCGGCATCGTGACCGTTCCTCGCAAGCCATCGGGCAAGATTATATGCCGCATCAAGATGCGGAATGATCTCCTCCGTAAATAAAGAATCCTTCTCTCGTTTCTCCAACCGCAATTGTTTTCGTTATTGGTATATAGTATACCAAGGATTTGACCGATTTATTCCCGGTCGGGAATAAAAGAATCCGATCATCGGTATAGCACATTATACAGTATTTTTCACAATTAAAACAAGCAGGCATGAATACCTATTTAACAAAACTTTTCAATCCCCCGGATTCGGCGCCTAAAGCCACCATTCTCCTTCGCCTGATGACGGGCACAGTATTTTTTTGGGAAGGAATTCTCAAATTTGTGTATCCGAATCAAGGGGTCGGGAGATTTACTAAACTTGGTATTCCGATGCCTCAGGAAATGGCAACGTTCATTGCCATTCTCGAAATAGTCGGAGGCTTATGTATTATCTTCGGCTATCTGACACGGGTGTTTTCGGTGCTATTCATTTGTGAGATGATCGTTGCGATCCTTTCAACGAAGATCAGTATGTTCCTGGGAACATCGCCTTTACCTCTGCCGCCGGTGCCCCCGCAAATCGGTTTCTGGGCTGTATTGCATGAAGTCCGCTCGGATTATGCACAAATAATAACGTCCATCTTCCTTCTAATCGTTGGTCCAGGACCGTTATCACTTGATGCGAAAAAAGAAAGAAACATGAAGCAATAAAAACCTAATATTTCTGGACGGTGGGATCGATCCGTTCATTCCACGCAAAGATCCCGCCTTGAAGATTTTGCGCATTCGGAAAGCCGTTGCGGCGAAGAAATTCAGTGACCATGGCGCTGCGGCTGCCGGTGCGGCATACGACGATCAGAGGAGTTTCAGTATTGAATTCTTCTAAATGCTCGGGAATTGAATTCATCGGAATCAGTGTGCCGCCAATATTTGCAATGGCAAATTCTTTGGGTTCACGGCAATCAATAAGCTGGATCGCCTCCTTAGTATCTATTTTCTTTTTGAGTTCTTCAACTGTTATTTCAAAAGGTATCACAATGATGATCCTTATTGTATTGAAAAGAAACGAATGACGTTGCTTGTGAAATCAACGACGGGTGTGAAATATATGCCGAGGAAGATCGTGGGGATCAGGAACACAAAGATAAAAAGTTTTGAGATCAGTGAATAGCTGAGCGATCCATCCGGCGAGACAGAAAGAGCACTTGTCAGTGGAGCGGTCTGTGCATCTGCCTGCTTAATAAACATCATTTGCATGACGCGAACATAATAATAAAGCGAGACGACAGAATTCAGCACCATTACCACAGCAAGCCAGACCCACGGAGTAGTATGCGTGATCGGATCGGCAGTTAAGATCGATGAAAAGATGTAGAGCTTGCCGATAAACCCAATTGTTAATGGAATACCGGTAAGTGAAACAAGAAAGACGCCAAGGCTGACGGCAAGCAGGGGTGATTTTTTTGCAAAGCCTTTATAATCTTCGCTCTCTTCAGAGCCCATCTTATTGGCGATGAGCATAATCACCTAAAATGCTCCGAGATTTGTAAAGAGATAAGCGACAAAATAGATCAGCACCGAAACGACTCCGTTCATCTCGTATGCATGGGGTAGCAATTGCGGAAGAAAGCCTACCGCTTTCACTTCATTAAGCATGAACAATCCGCTGCCGATCGCCACAAGCCCGACCATCATATATCCGGCATGAGCTATCGTCGAGTAAGCAAGCATACGCTTAATATTCGATTGCCGCAGAGCTGCGAAATTACCGAGTGTCATCGTGATCGCAGCGAGCACGGCTATAACGAGCGGCCAGTTAAGGAGTAATTTTCCCGTCTGAAAATCGACGGGGAAGCCAAACATAAGGAATCGCATGAGTAATCCAAAACCGCCGGCTTTCGAAGCAACGGAAAGTAAGGCCGTCACAGGGATCGGAGCACCTTCATAAACATCAGGCGTCCAGAAATGGAATGGCGCTGCGCTGATCTTATATCCCATTCCTGCGAGGGAGAGAATAACAGCAACCCATAATGCAAGCTGGTTGACTGTATGCGCTTCCATTCCTGTTGCAAGAACAGCCTGGATAGCGACGATGCTTGTCGAGCCGGTCAAGCCGTATAAGAGCGAAAATCCATAGATCATCAGTCCCGAACTGAATGCTCCAAAAAGCACATATTTCATCGAAGCTTCTGAGCTTCGGGCATTTTCTTTCATGAAGCCCGCCATAATATAGCTCGTGATGGAAACGAGTTCAAGCGAAATGTACATCATTACCAGATCCGTCGATGCAGGCATCAGGAACATGCCAAGTGTAAGGGCAAGCAGAAGAGAAAAATATTCGCCATTTCGTCTTCCGCGCTCTTCCACTTCCCGAGACATCAGGGACATCAGGACGATAAATATTGCCGATAGAGAGATCAGCAGCTTAAAAAAGACTGCAAAGTTATCAACGACGGCCATACCGATTACAGGTATTAAGGTCGTCGTATACGGGAATATCATTTTACCGCCCTGCCATGGCGCACTGCCCGGCTGGTAAGGCTTCCATTGCATCCATGATGTAATAAATGCTGCAGCGAGAACGATAAGTGCTAAGTATGCCACAAGTTTCTTCTGACCTGACTTTCGGATCAGGAGATCAAGAATGATGGCAAGCAAAAAACCTACGGTAAGGATCGTCTCCGGAATAAAGCGCGACATAGTATCGCCGATAAGCGGCTTCAGCGCATTTGCGAGTTCGCCCAGATTCGTATCAAGAAGAGGTAGATGCATCACATTATTAAAGATTATTTTCTTATTTTATTTAATGATTGCCGCAGCCTGGACGACGTGTGGTGCTGCGGCATTCACAAAGGTCACAAGCTGATTCACGCTTGTTGACATTAAATTAATGACGGGTGACGGATATATTCCTAAGAAAATTACGATCACTGCAAGCGGTACCATAGATACCAGTTCACGGCGGTTAATATCGGTAAGATTATTCCATCGTTCGGGTAACGTACCGAGGAACATCCGCTGCAATGCCCAAAGCATATAAGCGGCAGTAAGGATAATACCAAGTGTCGAAAGAATAGTCCAGAATTGGAATGTCTGGAATGCTCCGAGGAATACAAATGCTTCCGAAATAAAGCCTGACATTCCCGGTAAGCCAAGCGATGCGAAGTAACAGATCACCACAAGCGCAAAATACTTTGGCATCTTATTGGCAAGTCCGCCGAATTCATTCAAGCCTCTGGTATGAGCGCGGTCATATAGCACACCGACACTTAAGAAAAGCATTGCAGTGATGGTACCATGATTGAACATTTGGAAGATTGCGCCCATCATACCTTGAGAATTCAGCGAGGCCATGCCGATCATCACATATCCCATATGACTGATGGAGCTATAGGCTATCAGCTTCTTCAGATCTTTTTGCGCCATTGCACAGAAGGCGCCATAGACAATATTGATAAATCCGAATATCACCATATACTGGCTTGTTGCTACGGCGATCTCAGGGAAGATACCAT
>PLXB01000043.1 GCA_003151215.1 Ignavibacteriota bacterium | reverse complement strand
AGACTTGAGATCAATGCGATCCTCAGCCTGGGTGTCGAACTGAGATTAAATGTCAGACTTGGCAAAGATTTTACAATTGCATCATTACGTGAAGAGGGATTTCAATCTTTCTTTATTGCCATTGGCGCACATAAAAGCCGCGATCTCACTATCGAAGGGGTTGAGTTAGATGGCGTGCTCCGGGCAGTAGACTATCTTCTGAATGTCAATCTCGGTTATCGCGTGGAGTTAGGGCGTAAAGTTATCGTCGTCGGCGGAGGAAGTGTTGCTATTGATGTTGCACGCTCAGCAGCGAGACATGAAAGTAGAGACTCCAAACATCTTGACTCAACTGAGGTTACGGAAGTCACACAAGCTCTTGATGTTGCCAGATCAGCAATTCGTTTTGGTGCTGAAGAGGTTCACATGGTCTGTCTTGAGGATTGGAATGAAATGCCGGCAGCGCATGAAGAGATCGAAGAAGCGAAGGAAGAGCGGATTATCATTCATCCCCGCAAGGGACCTAACAAGATTGTCGGCGTCAACGGCAAGGTGACAGGGCTGCAAACCGTCGATTGCCTATCCGTCTTTGATGAGAATAAACGCTTCAGCCCAAAATTTGCACCCGGCTCAGAAAATATTATTGAAGCCGATACCATCATCATGGCGATCGGCCAAACTTCCGACCTTAGTTGGGTAGATCCGGCTGATGGTATTGAAGTTACACCTCGAAATACGATCAAGGTCGATCCTCTAACGCTTGCAACAACTGCTCCCGGAATTTTTGCCGGAGGCGATGTTTCGTTCGGACCAAGAATTGCAATTGATGCCATCGCTAACGGAAAAAAAGCTGCACAATCTATCCATCAATTCTTAAGCGGCGGAGAAAAACAATTCGCCGAAGTTGATCTGCGCGAAGATCATGTCGAGATCATTGTAGCAAATACGAAGACCTATTCCCGTCCCTGGGGTTACGAGTCTATACCTCGCGTACCGATTCCGGCTTTGGATATCGATAGGCGTGTCGGCGTATCGCAGATCGAAATTGGATATTCCGAAGAAGAAGCTCGTCGCGAAGCAAGCAGATGTCTGCATTGCTGGGAGAATACGACGTTCAATAGAGCCGGCGAAGATACAGGTAGTGAATGTATTCTCTGCGGCGGTTGCGTCGATATCTGTCCTGAATCCTGCATCGATCTGGTCATGATGCAAAGAGTCGGATTTGATGAGTCGCTTATCCCCGATCTGAGAGAATCATATAACGTTGTTCTTGCCGGAAGCACGGAAGATACGATCGGATCGGTGATGATCAAGAATGAGGAGCGATGTATTCGTTGTGGACTCTGCGCTATGCGCTGCCCGGTGGGATGTATTACAATGGAAAGTTATTCCGTCTCGGCACCGATGCCGATTAATATGACAATTAAATAGGAGGAGAAAAGCCCAATGGATGAAAAAGAAAAAGGCAGAAGCGAACAGGAAAAAACTTTTTCCCGGCGCTACTTTCTTGAAATGCTCGGATTGGGATCGATCGGCATCGTATCGATCGGATCAATGGCGCTGAGTGCATCATATCTCTCACCGAACGTCGTGAAAGAACCTCCGACAAAATTCAAACTCGGCACCCCTGCAAACTTTTCCCCCGGAAGTGTGACACTTATTCAAGATCAGAACGTCTATGTCGTTCGTGCCAATGAAGGGTATTTCTTTGCGTTATCCGCTACATGCACCCATCTTGGCTGTATTACGAATTGGAAAGCCGAAGAAGGCATCATTGCTTGTCCGTGTCACGGAAGCAAGTTCAACAAGGACGGTATTGTTATAGGCGGACCTGCTCCGAAACCATTGCCGCGATTTGAGATGACACTTGACGATCAGGGCAATCTGGTTGTAGATAAAGGAGTTAAAGTTGATGAGGGTAATGTGCTTAAAGTCTGATAACACCGAAGATCCATCATGGCAAATAAAACTCTTCAGAAGGTAATTAATTCGCGGGTATGGCGTTCGGTGTTCCGGCATGGATTGCCGACATCGAATCGCGCCCGCGCCGAAAGCGTGTTCTATAATTTCTTTCTTCACGTTCATCCTGTCAAGGTTCGCAAACGGTCGCTCAAGATCACCTACACATGGGCTCTTGGCGGTCTTTCGGCAGGATTATTTACAATTCTTACGGTCACCGGTGCATTATTGATGCTCTATTACAGACCGTCCGTCTCTGAAGCTTACGCAGATATGAAAGATCTGCAATTCGTTGTTTCATCCGGACTTTTTTTGCGGAATATGCACCGGTGGTCTGCCCATGCAATGGTCGCCGTTGCATTTCTGCACATGCTTCGCGTTTTTTACACCGGTTCATATAAACCGCCGAAAGAATTCAATTGGGTTGTGGGAGTGCTCCTTTTATTGCTTGCGATTCTTCTGAGCTACACAGGATATCTTCTTCCATGGGATCAATTGGCGTATTGGGGAATTTCTGTCGGTACAAATATGGCGCGCGCAGTTCCCTTTGGAATAGGTGATAAGATCTCGTTTCTCCTGCTCGGGGGGAATATAGTCGGAGAGAATGCGCTGGTAAGATTTTATGTACTGCACTGCTTCATTCTACCGGTTGCAACGATGGTACTTATGGGAGTGCATTTCTGGAGAGTAAGAAAGGATGGAGGAGTTTAATGATGTCGAAAGAATTTGAAACTGAACGTTCGTCCGACGCCAAAAAGGTGCCGAAACGGATCGAGTTCGTAAAAGAGAGATCTGCTGCCCGCGTAAGGCAGGATGAAACAGAAATGGTGATGACCGTTCCGAATCTTGTGGTTCGGGAGATCATTGCCTTCATGATCCTGGTAATCGTTCTTTCGGTGCTATCGCTTTTCTTTAATGCGCCACTTGAATGGCAGGCGAACCCGCAGCATACGCCAAATCCTGCAAAGGCCCCCTGGTATTTTCTTGGACTTCAGGAATTGCTTCATTACTTTCCGCCCATCGTTGCAGGAGTGATACTTCCAACGCTCGTCGTGCTTGCGCTGGTTGCCATACCGTATTTCAATGTGAATCTCAAGCAGGAAGGAATGTGGAAGCAGCACAGGCCGCAAACTCTCGTCATCGCTCTTGTTTGTATCGGAGCGATGTGCATTGTACTGCTCATCTTCAATGTCTTCGCAATGCTGGTGCCGACTCTTATCATGACCGGCCTGATGCTCATTCCATATTTCGTACACCGGGAAAAAGGTTTTATCGGCTGGCTTGGTACGCGTCCGGTGCAATGGTGGATCATGACGTGGTTTGTGGTGATCGTTGCTGTACTTACGACGATAGGCATTCTCTTCCGCGGACCTGAATGGAGCTGGACATGGCCGTGGGATCATATCTACTAAGAGGAAAAGACGACCTATGAAGAACCAAAGAAAGATTTTTGCGATCGTCAGTATCATATTCCTTGTGATCCTTGCCATCGCGCCCTTCAAGGGATTTTTCCCCGAATGGAAAAAATATCAGAATGATTATAATGATCTTGTTGCGAAGCTTCCCCAAAAAGTGAAACCGACAGAGATCGGGATCAAGCAAATCTGGGTGCAAAGCCTCGATCGTGTTGATCGCTGTACGACATGTCATTTGGGGATCAAAGAGCCTGCGCTCAAAGATGCACCGCAGCCATTCCGTACTCATCCTCAAATGCACCATGATATTGAGGATATGGGCTGTACGTCTTGTCATGATGGACAAGGTGCCGCTACTGAATTTAAGGAAGCTCATGGACAAAGTGAATTCTGGGATCAGCCTGTCTTGCCTGCAAAGTTTATGGAAGCTTCCTGCGGCAAATGTCATAAAGATCAGGAAGTCGCAGAGGCTCCGCTGCTTACTCTCGGGCGTAAACTTATTACCGAATATAATTGCGCAGGATGCCATAAGATCGATGGATACAGCAAGCAATGGGTACCACCGCTTGATGGAATAGGCGCAAAAGTAAACTCTGGATGGCTTGTCAATTGGTTGAAAAAACCGAGAGGATATTGGGATCATTCTCATATGCCTAATTTCGGTATGTCCGATACTGACGCAAATAATATAGCGGATTTTTTGAAGACGTTCAATTCGCTTCCGGATGGCTCTTCACTATCTCCCCTACCGGTTTCATTATTGAATCCGACTGATGCACAGAAGCCTAAAATGCTTGAGTTAGGAGCAACACGTTTTGGTGAAGCTCGCTGTGTAAGTTGTCATGGTGTGAATGGGAAAGGCGGTTATGTTGCAACCGATCTTGGGAAAGTTTCCAGCAAAGTGAGCATCGAATGGTTATACAACTATATTAAATCTCCAAAGCATCTGCTTGCTGGAGTAAGAATGCCTCGCTTCAGATTTACCGATGAAGATCTTGCAGCCGTCGTTCTTTATATGAAGAAC
>PLXB01000375.1 GCA_003151215.1 Ignavibacteriota bacterium | reverse complement strand
ATAACATCAATATGTTCATCAATACCATCATGCGCGCCAAGCCCGCTTCTGCGAAGGGACATTACCTGAAGGGTATTGTTATTAGCAGCACAATGGGACCAAGCGTAAGGATTGATACAGCAGATGCTATCAAAGCCCACGCTTAAGTAATTACTAATTAAAAATTACGAATTACGAGGGCTGGTTTTCCAGCCCTTTTTATTTTATGGCAGGATATTCAGAAACGCCACTCATTAAAAAACTTGGCATCAAGGATGGAATGAAAATTTCCATCATCGGCGCCGAAGAAGATTTCTGGAAAGAAATCGGAAAGATGCCGGAAGTAAATCTGCTGCAGAAGCCGACGAAGGAAATGGATTTTATTCTCTACTTCACCGATTCGAAAAAAGAGTACGAGAAGAATTTTCCGAAGTTCGCCAAGATGCTGAAATCGAATGGCATGCTCTGGATTGGCTGGCCGAAGAAAGCATCGAAGGTTCCGACCGATCTCGGTGAGCATATAGTCCGTAATTTCGGCTTGACATATGGATTAGTCGATATCAAGGGCTGTGCCATAACCGAGAAATGGTCGGGATTAAAATTTGTGATACGTGTTAAAGATAGAATAAAATAATTATGCACATCCCTCAACGAACACATTACGCCGGCGAACTTCGCGGCGAACATATCGGAAAGAAAGTGATCATTAACGGCTGGATCAATTCCAATCGTGATATGGGCGGCTTGCTGTTTCTTGATGTTCGTGATAGGATGGGTATCGTGCAATGCGTCGTTGAACCGAGTGATGTGACTAAATCTCTTTATGAGGAAGGCAAAAAGCTCCGTTCGGAATTTGTCCTCAGCATCGAAGGTACTGTTCGCCAGCGATCGAATCCGAATCCAAAAATGTTGACCGGGCAAATAGAAATTCTGATCTCTTCGATTCAGGTTCTGAATGAATCCGAAGTCCCCCCCTTCGTCGTCGAAGAAGAAGTGAAAGCAAGCGAAGAACTGAGACTAAAGTATCGCTATCTCGATCTTCGCAGACCGAGTATGCAGAAAAATCTGATGATCCGTCATAAGGTGACGCAATCGATTCGGAGATTCTTCGATTCAAGAGGATTTATCGAAGTGGAAACTCCGATGCTGATGAAGGCAACTCCGGAAGGAGCAAGGGATTTTCTGGTTCCGAGCAGATTGCATCATGGTGAGTTCTATGCTTTGCCGCAATCGCCGCAGATCTATAAGCAGATATTAATGATAGCGGGACTCGATAAATATTTCCAGATTGTGAAGTGTTTTCGCGACGAAGATCTCCGCGCCGACAGGCAGCCGGAATTTACGCAACTCGATGTAGAAATGAGTTTTCCGGATGAGGAGATGGTCTATGATGCAATGGAAGGCTGCTTAAGAAAAGTCTGGGAAGATGTAGGATTCGCGCTTCCGAAATTTCCAAGGTATTCTTATAAGCAGGTGATGGAGACTTATGGGACGGATAAGCCGGACCTCCGGTATGAGCTTCCTATTATAACATTGACTGAATTATTGAGAGAGAAAACAGAATTCAAAGTCTTCAATGATGCACTGGAAACGAAGCAAGGAGTTATCGCTGCAATCGTTTCGCCGGGCTGTGCAACATGGTCTCGCAAGCAACTTGACGAGATGACGGATCATGCAAAGCTTTATGGAGCAGGCGGATTAGTCTGGATGAAAGTGACAACAGAAGGAATAGATTCCAGCGCGAAGAAATTTCTCTCGGATGAACTCATGAAAGAAATCGCCAATGCTTCAAAAGCAAAACAAGGTGATCTTATTCTCATTGCTGTTCACCAGAAATGGAGCAGAGCATACACGATCATGGGAGCAATTCGCTCTGAGATCGCAAAGCGATTAAAGCTCACCGAAGGAAAGCAATTCGAATTCGCTCCACTATGGGTGGAGAATTTCCCGATGTTTGAATTGGATGAAGCGACGGGAGTATTCAATTCTATGCATCATCCATTTACTTCCCCTGTCGTTGAAGATTGGGAAAATAAAACCGATGATCTTGCTGCGATCAGAGCAAGGGCCTATGATATAGTCGTTAATGGTTACGAACTCGGCTCAGGTTCGATCAGAATTCATGACCGCAAATTGCAATCGGAAATTTTCGATATGCTTGGTTTATCAAAAGAAGAGCAGCAGAAAAAATTTGGCTTCATGCTCGATGCCTTCCGCTACGGCGCTCCGCCGCATGGCGGCATGGCGCTTGGTATTGACCGTATTGCTATGCTTTGCTGCGGAACTGATAATATCAAAGATGTTGTCGCTTTCCCGAAGACCACATCGATGCAGGGATTGATGGAAGAATGTCCATCACCTGTTGATCCTCGGCAATTGGCGGAATTGAAAATAAATATTGCAAAATAAAAAACGCCGGCTCACATTAAGCCGACGTTTTCCACTCTTATATTTATTTCTTTAGACAGGCGTCAATGCAAATGCAATAGTTGCCGAGCTGTCGTATTGTGTCTGTCGGCCATAACCATTCGTAATTCTGGCTGCAGAATAGAGATTGACTGCGAATGCTGCGCGGCCTCCTTCGCTGACGCAATTGCCGAGCAGGAAGGAAACAGTGTTATCGAATGTCGATCCCGAAGGCGAACTCGTATTGCCGGAATCGCTTGCCACGCTGCCATGCGACCCCCTTACAACATCGAGGCTCCAATCGATGAAGTTTCCGCCTTGCGTTGCTGAGTAACCGATCTTCACCGTTTGACCAAGATTATTATAGATCAGGAATCCGCAATCGTTTGCTGCGCCGGTCGGTACCGTTACCGGTCCGAGCGATGAAGCCGTCGGCCTGTTATCGATAAAAATATTAAAGATAAGCCGTCCATGATCGGTGACGTTGAATGGCGGAGCATTCGTATAAGACATCGGCGGTCCTCCGATCTCAGGTAGAATATAGAAGAATGGTGATCCGGCCGGATCGCCGATCTTATCGCCTGCCGGATTGAGTCCGCGAATGTTATCGCAAGAAAGATAATTTCCTGCTGCATCAAAGAGCTCCAGCATCAGCGTACACATTCCATAGCGATTTGCCATTCCTTCCGTGCTATCGAAATAGGCGAAGGGGCGGTCTGCCGGATCGTTAATATCGATCCACGGAAGAGTCGGATCCGGAATTGCGTAGAGATTCGGATTTCCTCCGACAACTTGCGGCCCCAGCGTGATGGGCACAAGGTTAATATCGAAGTGCGGTGTCGGCAGCGGAACGTATATAACATTCTGCCACCGGTGCGACACGCTGTTATGGATCGGCGTGAAATCCGTTTCGTCATCGAAGCGGAACGACCATCGGTAATACTTTGCCACTGTCAGTAGATTCGGCGAGAACATCATCTGCAGCGGCAGCGTCCCACCGAATGCAACAGGATGTCCCGTGCCGTCATCAGTCAGGCCGGTGCCGACACCTTCGATGCCATCAATAAGGGAGAGATCGATATTGCCGATAGCGGTAGGCCAGCAATATTCAAATCCGAAATCAGGGCTCCCGGGCAGGGTAGCGATCGCATCAGGATCGGTGACGATAATATCGACCGATGAAGAACCGTTATAATTATAATACACTGTGCAGGCAAGATCGGGATCGGAAATTTCCTGTTCCACGCCATCGATCCATTGCACAACTTCGAAATACAGATCGGGAGCAGCTCCCCAGTAGCAATAGATGTAGCTGAACGTGCCGTCCAAATTGATGGGTATTTCAACGATCTCGCTCCAGGCAAATCGCCATTCGGGAATAAGTCCGCACCAGTATGGCCAGAGTACTGTCCGTTCTGCAACCAGGAAATTCGCAAGCGCACTTCCAGTCAGAAAGGACATTCCAATTGCAAGAATGAGATTCGGAAGTGTGCCGGTTGTTTCGAGCTTTGTAATGAGCTGATTGCGAAGAGTGAGCAGATCGGCTGCTGAATAACGACTATGAAATGTAGCTGAGAAATCAATGAGAAATATCTGTACATTTCCTGTTGTGATAGGCGCCGTTCCTCCTCCGCCTAATTGTTTTTTGACGGTGCCATGTATATTTTCGCAAGTCCCAGGCCAAACCTTCGTGATCGAAGCGGAAACGGGAAGCGAGATCATGAGATCCGAACCCGGACGGTAATCCTGTGTGACTGCCTGAGCCGAAATAAGCCTGGCTGCGAGATCGGCCGGAGCCTGCTTGCCATCCATCNNGTTTCGGATCAATATCGAACGTCACAGGTTTATCGCCGGCCGGTTTGGAGTCGATATATCGCCCGGACTGATCGAAAAGATAGATACGCGCAGCAGGCAAGCTTACCTGCTTTCCTTCATGAAATACGTGCTGAACAGACAGCACATTTTTTGATGTATTTGCCATGATATTGTTGATTTTTAATATGTTAGAGAATTGTCAGAAGAGAACATCGTGAGGCAATGTCCTGCTGGTGACGGCATGAACTAATTGTATGGGAGTCGTCTGCGGCAGGCATCCAAAAAAATGCTGCCGTATGTGGGGCTACAAATATACACCGCTACAAGCAAGCCATTGCGAAGATGCAAAAATAAATTTTCAGGATTACCGTATTAATACCGGAGCGTTAATTTTTTGTCCCGGGTCTGTTTTAAAGGATCTGTCACAGATCATCCGGGCCAATCGTTCATCCGGTATAACTATTATTACATCATCACTTTACAACTAAATCATCATCATGGAAAAATCATTTAATAAAACATTTATTTTTGCAGCCCTTCTCGTTCTTTTTAGTATTTCGAACTCGTTCGGTGCGCTGAATATGTATCTGAAGATCACCGGAGCATCCGGAAAGTCGCAGATCGTTCAGATCAAATGCCCGGATGGCTCCTGTGCAACAACCGTAACGGGACTTACGCCTGGAAAGTATACCTTTGCTCTTTGTGATGCACAAGGTTATCTGATGAAGGCGAAAGAAAAAGCCAATCAGACAAAATGCTCCGTCTCTTTTACCTATACCGTTACTTCCCCAAGAGATATTGCTAGCGGACAATCGACCGGAAGAATGGCAAGCACAACCTATGGAAGTGGCGCTACCCCTTCTCAGAATCTTGCCAAGGGCCAGTTAGTTGGCAAGCGCCAACATGAGCCGGTTATTCTCAGCAAAGTTATCGATAATAACGATAGAACGTTCGTTGTTACCGGAGATATCAATGGTGATAGCATCACGTTTCAAAAGATCGAATGGACCTGGATGGATGGTGGAAAAACATCCAATGACGATTGGGATGGAAAGTAATCAAGCAAAGTACTTCGCACAGAATTTCTGAAAACGCCGCACTTTTGCGGCGTTTTTAGCTTTTCTTATATATATGAAGTTTCACATCGCTACCAATCCTTCTCCTGGAGACGTTCGCATCTTTGCGAATCTTAGAAATCATAAAGCTGATACTCACTTCATTGCCGAAAGTGAAATAATCGTCTCTCGTCTTCTCAGATCGAATATAGAGATCATTTCTCTCTATCTGACTGAAGATCAATTCCAGTCAATAACAGAACTCCTTGCTTTGCATTCTCAAGAACATGAATGTGAAGTTTTTATCGGATCGAAGGAAGCAATGGAGAGCATCGTAGGCTTCTCCCTTCACCAGAACATCCTTGCCGCTGCGAAGATACCAAAAGAAGCATCACTTGATGAATTGCTGACTCAGTCTGAAAAGCCACTGCTTTTTGTCATCCTCGATGAAGTTGCCGATGCTGAGAATATGGGAGCGATCATCCGCACATCACTTGCAATGAATGCAACAGCGATCATTATAGATAAAAAAAGTGTCAGTCCCTGGATGCGGCGCTCCGTTCGTGTTTCGATGGGAGCTATTTTTGAATTACCGGTAGTAACAGTCGAATCAATTCCGCATACACTTGGAATGTTAAAAGAGAGAGGAGTTGTAACACTTGCTACAGCATTCAGCGAACAAGCAGAAGCGATTTGGAATTGTGATTTTGCTAAAGATTCGGCAATAGTTTTCGGGTCTGAAGGACATGGCATTAAAACGGAGATCTTAGAGATTTGCAATAGCGAAGTGACCATTCCGATGCGGGATAATTTTCATTCACTTAATGTTAGCACTGCACATGGAATTTTTCTTTATGAAGTGTTAAAGCAAAGAGGAAATAAACAAAAACCGACAATATGAAAATAGTTAAAGTAACATATACAACAAAACCAGAATACGCAGAACACAATCAGAGTAACATCAAAAAGGTTATGACTGACCTGAAAGAGATAAATAATCCCTGCATTAATTATAACTCTTGCCTCGGCGCTGATGGCAGATCTTTTATTCATACAGCATTCTTCAATTCTGATGAAGACGAAAAAGTCCTTACCGGACTGCCATCGTTTATATCGTTTCAACAGCAACTCAGGGCAGAAGGACTTGAAGCTCCGCCAAAACAAGAGCACCTTACTTTGGTTGGCTCATCAGTTAGTATTTTTTAGTTTTACCAGATGAAACCAATGGGATATTCTTTTCATGAAATTACCCGACAACATACAGCTCATTAACGGCGAAATAGCAGATTACTGGTTCGATAGTGACGGGATTTTATTTTCATTTTCAAAAAGTCCAGTCCGAACAATTAAAAACATTTCGGAAAATATCGCATTAGTCCGAAGCATCACTAACAACCAAAAGGTCCCTTTATTAATCTATTTAAGTGACTCTCCTGTCCCTGATAAAGCCACAAGAAAATTCTCGACAGAGCAACTACCGGAAGTCTATTCTGCTATGGCGATGGTTTCAAAGCCGGGGCTATCAAAACTGATCATGAATTTATTATTCAAATTTAAAAAACCTCCTATTCCAATGAAATCCTTTACAGATGACGAACAAGCAAGAGAATGGCTGAAACTGTATTTATAAATTTGAAACAGTATTTATAAATTATGGATGTCGGAATTGCGAGTGAAGCTATGTTATTGAAAAATGAAGTACTTATGAGGGCTTTGTTGGATATTGTGAATTTTCAGTAATGAATGGGGATTTGGGTTGACTTTTTACAGCCAACCTCAAAGAACTCTATACTTCGCCGAAAATCGCTCCGCGATTCTTTGCTCCGTCCAGTAAGTCTCTATAATTAAGACCTAAGACCTAAGGATTAAGAGCTCTTTTCTTGGAACTTTCACGCTCAAAAACTGCTTATAACCCCGCTACAAAATCAGGCAAAAAGTCGATAATCTGTTAATTTTAGGGAGATTTTAACGTGGATAGGAAAGATAAGCTCTCTTTACGCACTTTTAGTGCTAAAGAAGGCGAAATTAAAAAGAGTTGGTATATCGTCGATGCCGATGGGCAGACAGTCGGTCGTCTTGCAACAGAAGTTGCGCGCGTTCTTCGCGGCAAACATAAAGCAAGTTTCACTCCGCATATCGATACCGGCGATTTTGTCGTCGTTATCAATGCTGAGAAGATCAAGATGACGGGCAAACGCATGGAACAGAAAGAATATTATCACAATACTCTCTATCCGGGCGGCGCACGTTTTGCAAAGTTCAAAGATGTTCGCGCGAAGAATCCTGACCGCATTATCGAAAGCGCAGTTAAAGGGATGCTTCCGAAGAGTTCGCTTGGCAAGAAAGTCGGTATGAAACTGAAAGTCTATTCAGGCGCAGAGCATCCGCATGAAGCACAGCAACCAAAAATTTTAAAGATCGCATAATTTCTCATGGCAAAGACGCAAGCAGTTATTCATGTCGGCAGACGTAAAGAGGCAGTAGCCCGCGTTATTCTGACTCCGGTATCGGGTGGGAATGCGATGGAGATCGTTATTAACGGCAAGCCCTTTGAAACATTTTTCGCAAATGGCATTCACCGTGAAGACGTTGTTCGTCCGTTGAAATCCGTCGGGCAGTATGGCTCGTACAGTGTTCGCGCCAATGTTGTTGGCGGCGGTACCAGCGGCCAGGCCGGCGCAGTTCGTCTTGGAAT
>PLXB01000282.1 GCA_003151215.1 Ignavibacteriota bacterium | reverse complement strand
GTTCCGGGCAGCCGATCTTGAGCTGCGCCCGAAAAATTCGGCGCAGGATATGCTGCGCGTCGTGCCGGGTCTTTTTATTGCTCAGCATGCCGGCGGCGGAAAAGCGGAGCAGATATTCTTGCGAGGCTTCGATTGCGATCACGGAACAGATATTAATATCAGCGTCGATGATGCTCCGGTTAATATGGTCTCGCATGGTCACGGACAAGGATATGCTGATCTGCATTTTGTCATTCCGGAAACGATCGAGCGTGTCGATGTTGCAAAGGGTCCGTACTTCGCCCGCTTCGGCGATCTTGCCACAGCCGGAGCAGTGGTCTTCAATACGTATGATGAGCTGAAAGAGAATATCGTAAAGGTTGAAACGGGTACGGCTCAGTACTCTCCGGAAATTAAAGACAGAGCATTCACTACCTATCGCGCTTTAGCATTAGTCCAGGCTCCGTTTTCCAACGATAAATTCAAAGCCTATTTCGGCGCTGAAATGTTTTCAACGAATGGCTATTTCGATCTGCCGCAGGATTTTCATCGGCTTAATCTTATTGCAAAAGCCGTCGGAGATGTCGGCGACGAAGGAAAACTTTCGGCTTCCGTTCTTGGATTCACTTCCAACTGGAATGCAAACGGACAGATCCCCGAACGCGCAGTAACGGAAGGATTGATCTCGCGTTTTGGCTCGATCGATTCGACCGAGGGAGGTAATACAAACAGAACTTCAGCGATCGTTAAATATACGACCGGAGGTACATCACCGTTTACTCTGACAAGTTCTCTGACAAAATATAACTTTCAGCTCTGGAGCGATTTTACTTTTTTTGCGCAGGATAGTATTCATGGCGATGAGATCGAGCAGACCGATTCACGGACAATATTTTCTCTCAGAGGAGAGCAGCTAAAAACATGGATGACAGGAGATGCTATCATGAAGACGAGGATCGGTGCAACGATCCGCAATGATAATATTGATGTCGGATTATATCATGATACGGCGCGTATCANNAACGGTTGACGCACATATTCTTCAGACTCAGGCAGGTCCGTATATCGAACAGGAAGTGATCTTTCCCGGAATTCAGATTCAAGGCGGACTTCGCTTAGATTATTTTAATTTTGATGTTACCAATCATCTCGACGCATCTGCACAGCCTAATGGAAATGTCCATCAACTTCTTGCTTCGCCGAAACTCAATGTTGCCGTTCCGATAAGTGACCGCATCACGCTTTTCGGAAATTCCGGTTTTGGTTTTCATTCCAATGATGCCCGTGCTGTTGTGATCGCACATAATGATTCTACNNACGATTCCTCGTGCTTTCGGAGCGGAGCTCGGCGCGCGTATCGGAAAGATTTCCGATCTTATCTCCGGAAGCGTTTCACTTTGGCGGCTGGATCTCGAAAGCGAATTGGTTTGGAATGGTGACGACGGCACTACTTCCGATCTCGGAAGAACGCGCCGCCAGGGAGCCGATGTGGAATTACGAGTAACTCCGATAGAATGGTTAGCATTCGGAGGAGATATGACAGTCTCCAAAGGTTATTTGCGCGATGCACCTGCGGGACAAAACTACATTCCACTTGCACCGAATCTTACCCTGACTGCCAATGTATTAGTCCATATAGATAATTTCTCCGGAGCTTTACGGCTGCGGCATATTGATGACCGCCCTGCAAATGAAGATAACAGCATTCGTGCACAAGGATATTCTGTTTTCGATCTTTCAACTTCTTACAGATTCGGCGTGATCGAAGTATTCGCGAATGTTGAAAATCTTTTTAATGTTGCATGGAATGAAGCGCAATTCGATACAGATGCAAGGCTTCGCGGCGAAGCAGGGATCACAAGTGACCTTCATTTCACTGCAGGAACTCCCCGATCATTGCGGCTGGGATTAGGATATAGATTTTAACATGCAGCATTCGATCATTTGCGTAACAGGCGGAACTGGATTTGTCGGACAGGAAGTCACAAAACAGCTTCTTGAACATGGTTATCATGTTCGCGCACTTATCCGCAATAAATCCTCAGCAAAAAAAATATCCGATCTTCAATCGAAATATTCCTCGCAGCTCAAATTTATTATTGGCGACGCTACAGATCCCACTGATGTACAAAAGGCATTGGAAGGTACGGATGCGCTTGTTCATCTTGCCGGCATACGAAGAGAAGAGATCAAGAGAACCGGGCTTAGTTATGTAGAAGTCGATCTTGGTTCTGCGCTTGCTTCGGCAGTTGCCATGGACCGAAGCGGATTAAAACGAATCCTCTTTCTCTCAGCCGGAGCGATTGGCAAAAGCGAATATGTACAGACAAAAGCACGAGCCGAACAAACGATCATAAACGCACAACTCGATTGGACGATCTTCCGTCCGGCTTTCATCGTCGGACCCGGTCAGCAATGGCCTGTATTTATGGGACCTATTCTTGTGCTGCTTGGCTTACTCCCGGGTAAAATAGGAGATGTTGCCAGACGTTCAGGCAATATCAGCCGCGAAAAACTCGCCCATGCTTTTATTTTAGCATTGGAAGATGACAGGATGATCGGGAAGATTCTGGAAGTGCCGGAGTTAAAGAGAATTGTCTGAACCATGATTTTAAGAGATTTTGGGGATTTATGAGATAAGAATCCCTATCTTTCTTAATCTCTTAAATCCCATAAAATCATGGTTCAGCCTGTTCTTTTGAACTCAAATCCCCTTGGCTCTGTTGTAAGCGTCCCAAAAAAAACTGAGATTTTAACATAAGAATATACTATGCCGCAACATAAAGGAGCAGAGCGCCGGGTTCGTCTATCAGAGAAACGCCGCGTTGCAAACAAAGGAACGAAGATCGTTATGCGCAAGCTATTGAAGGATTTCGATCCTGCGGCTTCTACTGCAGGCGATTCGCTGAAGAAGCTTCAGAGCACGCTTGACCGTCTGGCTCGCAAGGGCATTGTTAAGAAGAATTTTGCTGCGAATAAGAAATCCAAGCTTGCCCGCTCGATCAAGAAGGCAACAGCTTAAACCGATTACGGGACTCATGAAAGGCTCGTTCTCTTTGTGGAGGACGAGCCTTTTTGTTTATCTAAGGGTGAGCGAGTGACCGCAGGGGAAGTTTTTTCACCTTCACATGTCATTCCGAAGGAGCCGAAATTCGCTTTAGCCAATGAGTCCGCCGCGGCGGGAGGAATCCCCTGAAGATTAGCAACAACGTTCGTTTTCAAACCTCAGGGGATTCCTCTCTCCGTTCTTACCCACACTCGCGGAAAGAACTCCGTTCGGAATGACACTTATAATGCAATACTTAGTCCATCAAATCCCAATCTGATATTCTCCGGCAATCTTGCCTCGCATTCGTCATGAAGAATATCATGATTCATGTGAGTCAGGTATGTGATACGCGGCTTCAATTCTTTTGCGATAGCAACGGCTTCGTCTATGGAGAAATGTGTGGGATGAGGTTCATAGCGCAAGCCATCTAAAATAAGTGTATCCAAATTTCTGAGTTTTTCTTTCGAAGCAATACTGATGCGATTGCAATCAGTCAGATAGGCAAATTTGCCGATCCGAAATCCGAACGTTGTGATCGCTCCGTGATCGATAGGTATCGGTTCAATAAAAAGATCGCCGATAGTAAATGGCAGCGAGCTGATTATTTCAAACGGAATATGCGGCACTCCTCCTCCGTATTGTTTTACTTCTCCGAAGGCATAAGGAAAAGTCCGTTTGATAACATCGAATGTTTCCTGATTTGCGTAACACGTTGGCACAGGAAGTTTCAAAAATTGAAATGCGCGAAGATCATCGAAGCCTGCGATATGATCGTAATGATAATGGGTATAGAGCACGGCGTCGAGTTTTCGGATTTTGTGAATTAACATCTGCGCCCTGAAATCGGCACTGGTATCGATGAGAATTGTTGTTGTATCCGATTCGATAAGAGCGCTGACGCGTTGGCGTTTATCGCGTGGATCGGAAGAAGTACAAATTTTGCAGGAGCAGGCAATCATCGGAACCCCTGTGGAAGTACCGGTTCCGAGTATCGTGATGTGCATAAGGAGTATTAAGCGGCTTGCCGGTTTTCCTGAAGGGCTTTGGCAACTTCATCTTCTATTGCTGCACGAATTGCCGGAGAGACATAGATATTATCAAGACCGTATTCATTGAGACCTAAGGCAAGAGTTTTATTCTTGCGCGGGATGGTCGTTCTGCGGTTGATCACAAGCATTTTTTCTTCCCGCAGCAGGCAATAGCCGCCTTCGAAATTTCCGGTTTCGAAACGGATCTTCAGACCCATTTCGCTTGAAAGAGATTTTAATGCTTCAAAAAGTTCTTCGCTGGTCATTCGGGCAGTCGTTAGTTTTCAGTCGTCGTCTTTAGCAAACTATGCTAATTTTCCTGAGGTATCAATGGTAATTCCGCCATGCTCTATTTTATGGAGTTCGCCGGAGATATGGGCGACAACATCTTCGATGGGCATCGACTTGGGGATGAAGCGGGAACGGGCTACCCGGACTGCTTCATCTAATGAAGAAAGTTCACCGCGAAGATAGAGCCAGACATGATAGCCAAGTCGGTTGCGGTCATTGGGCTCAACGGTTGGCACGGCGCGAACTGCTGCATAGGCTTTCTCGGCAAGTTCGGCGTCATGAGACTGAGAAACGTTAATTGACATATTTTTTATGAGGTAATCAGACAATAACCCACTTACGATATTCTTCGTTTTACTGAGAATAATATCGAAGGAAATATTATTTTACGACAGTGAAATTTCCTCTGCCGCCGATCGTTGTTCCATTTAACAAGAGAGTTGCAAAATATGTCCCGCTTGGAAGCGTTTTCATATCCAGCGAAAAAGAACTGCTTTCACTTTGGGATGAATTACTTGCCTGTGGTGTACTGAGCCGGATAGTTGATACATTATTTCCATTGCTATCGAAAATCATTAGCTCTGCACCGATTAACTTCATGCTTACGGAATTTACCGTCATCGTGATCTTTTTTCCTTTCGATGGATTGGGATTGAATTCCAAGGCAAATAGATTATTGCTTGCCGTTGAATTTGGCGGCTCAATAACTCCAAGCTTCACAGTCCCTTTTATTTGCTTTATGAGTGCTCCGTCAGGATCGAGAATCAGCGAGTCCGGTACGAATGAATTTGTAAAGGTCACCTGATTAACATGAATAGAATCGAGTTGTATCTCATGCCGTTCGCTTTTGCCACCATACGTGCGAGCTTCAACGATCAAAGGTAACCGGAAGTATCCGACCGTTACGGAATCCTGCGCCTGCTCTAATCGAATAGTAATATTATTTGCATTACGTGACCAGAGAACGTTGAAAATCGGATTGCCAATACTGTAGACCCATTTATTAAAGAACCAACCAAGGTCCTGATGCGTGATTCCTTCAAATGCATCCATAAGAGATGCGCTTGTTGCAGTTCCGTAGGCATTCTCATTTCCATAGGCTCGAATGGAATTAAAGAATACCGAATCCCCCAGAAAATAACGGAGCATTCCCAACACGGATGCGCCCTTTTGGTATATGATAGGAGGGTAGTTATTTCGCGGCTTTGTAAAAGAAGGGGCACCGTAAAGGGGAATAGCAGTATTGATCGCACCGGAAATATTGCTATGCTGTCTGACCCAATATTGCGTTTCACCAAAAAAACGTTCGAGAAAAAGAGATTCGCAAAATGTTGCAAATCCTTCATTCAGCCACGGATCGTTAAAGTCATAGCACGTTACTTTATCGCCCCACCATTGATGAGATAGTTCGTGAACTGCAGTAGTGTTATTCGTATCGAAGACCTGGTTGACAAGTGTGATCATGGTCTGATGTTCCATTGAGCCAATCGGTGCAATGACATAGCCGACTTTCTCGAACGGATATGGAGCGAAGAGCGAATCGAAAAATACCAGTCCTTCTACGACCCGTTTCTCCATGAGCATCCGAACTTTCGCCGTGTCTTTTGCAAAAGCATAAACATCGAATGGAACGCGTAAGGGATTAAGAATGGATAATTTTTGGAATGGTCCGAACGCAAAAGTCAAAAGGTACGTGGCGATAGGGTGAGAAATTGTCCATTCGCAAAACGTTGTGTGGCCGTCGCTATTGAGAAGATACGCAGTTTGTAATCCATTGGAAACAACAATGCCGGATGTATCGGCAAAAAAACGGAGTGTAACAGAATCGGCTTTATCATCAGGTTCGTCGTAGCATGGCAACCAGTGACGGGTACATGAGACATACGGCGCCGTGAAGCCTACTCCCATCGTGAACATCATACCACCCATATTTTGAACTCCCCCCCAGGGATTGCTCCCACCTTCTGTTGTTCCTTTTCCGTGATAATAGGTTGCAAGTGTAAAAACTGATCCATTATGATAATTTGCAGGAAATCCGATAACTGAATATGCACCTGTTGAAGTATCAACTGCTTTCGTAGACGAGCGAACGCCATCGACAAAAACACTGTCGATCTGCAGGAATCTGGCATATTGGAGAATTTCGGGCAAGTCCCCCATGGAAGTGGCTGTCATCGCAACATATCCCGAGATTGTATTTTGTGCACGGTTTAGCCATATCGTTGCATTATAATATGTAACATCATAGCCTTTTGTCGGAACATTTGAACTGACAAAATTTTGTGCATAGGGCGATGTGGTCGTTAGTAATAGAGCAAGAATTGCAACAAAGAATTGTGAAGAACGTAGCATGGGTCGTGATCATGAGATAAATATCACTCTACCGAACTTAGAACTGCCTAAAAGAAGTTCTATACTTTTAAAGATATTATTAATGCCGGCAGATATAGTAAGACCTGAAACTCTTCAAAAACTTCCGCCACAGATCGTTGCTTCGAGCGATGAAATGCGGGAATTGCTTGGCGTAGTCCGTGCTGTAGCTCCGACGCTTATTACAGTATTGTTGACAGGGGAAAGTGGCACCGGAAAAGAGGTATTTGCCCGGCTGATTCATGACTGGAGCGCAAGGTCTTCGGGTCCCTTTGTAACGGTAAATTGCGGTGCTATTCCCGAAGGACTTATAGAAAGTGAACTTTTCGGTCATGAAAAAGGCTCATTTACCGGAGCAATCGGTGAACGCAAAGGTTTTTTCGAAGCGTCAAAGGCAGGGACAATTTTTTTGGATGAAATCGGCGAAATGCCCCTTTCAGCTCAGGTAAAACTTCTGAGAGTTCTCGAAACCGGCAAATTTACACGCGTCGGTTCGACAACTGAACGAACAAGTGATGCACGTGTAATCGCAGCAACAAATCGCGATCTGGAATTAGAAGTCCGTTCCGGAAAGTTTCGCGCCGATCTATATTATCGGTTGCGTGCAGTGATGCTCCGCCTGCCACCTCTGCGCAACAGGCGCGAGGACATTCCTTTCTTAATAGATAGCATATTGCATGATCTCGTCTCGAAGCATTCGCTTCCGCATCTTCCTCATATCGAAGGCGAGGCGATCGAAGAGCTTGTTGCTTATGAATGGCGGGGAAATATCCGCGAGCTTCGCAATACGCTCGAGCAGCTTTCGGTAATGGCATATAGTCCCGCAAATAGATCTTCTCAAGGCACGATCACTGCAAACGATGTACACAATATTTTGCATCGACAGATCGAAGCAGAATTAGGGTACCATAATCTTGCCCTTACTCCTATCGGACAGCCGCCGCCGCAATCCGAGCTTGCGCTGATCTTCCGCGCATTAGTTGAATTGCGCAGCGATATTTCCGAAGTGAAGGAGCGATTAACACACGTACACGTTCCTTTAGCACTGCCATCAGGAGAATTTCCCACTAATGGCACGAATGGAGAAATGAATCTACTCCATCACGAAGAAGAGTTGATACATAAAGCACTCAGGCGATTTGAAGGTGATAGGAGACTGGCGGCAGAAGCTCTTGGCATCAGTGAAAGATCATTATATAGAAAATTAAAAGAATTTGATGAGGGTAATAAAAAATAAAATCATGACTAAAAATATTTTTCTCCCCCTCCTCATTTTGCTTTCCGGCTGTTATTCATTCACCGGAGCAAGTCTTCCGGCGGGAATTAAAAGTATTGCTATTCCGCTTGCCGCAGATAATTCGAATTTTGCTCAGGCGCAGGTACGCGAGCAGCTTACTGATCAGCTTGTACAAAAATTTACTCATGACGGATCACTGCAAGTTCGGGATAAATCAATTGCCGATGCGCTGCTTGATGTGACGATCACGAGTATCAGTGATCTTCCCATCGGTGTTGCCAACGGCGACCAATTAACCAATAAGCGGGTGACCATTTC